>JALYUK010000284.1 GCA_030853805.1 Actinomycetota bacterium
CGCAGCTGCACACCGAGTACCTCCATCCGACGCGTGTAGTAGCGCAGCGTCTCGGCGAACTCCTCCTTACCGGGAATCCTCATCGCATACCGGAACTGGCCACCGATCTCGTCCTGCTGCTCGAATACTGTGACCTGGTGCCCGCGCTCCGCACTCGCGACTGCGGCAGCGAGCCCGGCCGGTCCGGCACCGACGACCGCGACCTGCTGCGCCGCGTGCGGGCCGACGGGGATCAACTGCAACGTGGTCTCCCGGCCGGCGCGGGGGTTGACCAGGCAACTGGCCCGCTTGTTGGCGAACGTATGGTCCAGGCACGCCTGGTTGCACGCGATACAGGTGTTGATCTCATCGCCGCGCCCTTCCCGGGCCTTGTTGACGAACTCAGGATCGGCCAGCAACGGGCGAGCCATCGAGATCAGGTCGGCGTGGCCGTCGGCCAGGATCTGCTCGGCCACTTCTGGGGTGTTGATCCGGTTGGACGCCATCACTGGTATCCCGACGTGCTCGCGCAGCTGGCCCGTGACGGAGGCGAAGGCCGCACGCGGCACGGAGGTGACGATGGTGGGGATCCGGGCCTCATGCCAGCCGATCCCGGTATTGATGACCGAGGCGCCGGCAGCTTCGATGCGCCCTGCGAGCTCGACTGTCTCCTCCCAGTCCTGCCCGTCCGGCAGCAGATCCAGCAACGACTGCCGGTAGATCAGCAGGAAGCCGGCTCCTACCGATTCGCGCACCCGCCGGACGACCTGCTCGGGGAAGCGCATCCGATTGCTCGCGCTGCCACCCCACTGATCGGTGCGCTCGTTGGTGCGTGCTGCGAGGAACTGGTTGATGAGGTAACCCTCCGAACCCATGATCTCGATGCCGTCGTAGCCCGCCTGCATTGCCAGCCGCGCTGCCTTCGCGAAGTGGCTGATGGTGCGCTCGACGTCCTTTCCGGACATAGCGCGTGGCGCGAACTTGCTGATCGGGCTCTTCACTGCGCTCGCCGACTTCACGAAGGGGTGGTAGCCGTAACGACCGGCGTGCAAGATCTGCATCGCGATCCGGCCGCCGGCCTCATGTACTGCCTCGGTGATGACCTTGTGCTTGTCGGCCGCCCGCGAGGATGAGAGCTCCGAGCCTGCCGGTAGCAACCAACCGGTCTTGTCGGGCGCGAAACCGCCGGTGATCATCAGGCCGGTGCCACCGCGCGCGCGCTCGGCAAAGTACTCCGCGAGCTCGCCGAAGTGCCTGGAGCGATCCTCCATCCCGGTGTGCATCGAGCCCATCACGACCCGGTTGGGCAGCGTGACGTCACCGATCGTGATCGGGGCGAGCAGTCTGTCGTAGGACATCGGTGTTCTTCTTTCCTCAGGTTCTGTCAGCATTTTCGTTCGCGGTCAGCATCTTCAGTCGTGGACAGCGCGGGTATGCGCTCGGTGAGTACGGTCAACATCTCGTCGCACCAGTCGACGTAGCTGCGCTCTTGACGGATACCACCGCGCAGCACGAGGTAGACGGGTAGTTGCCGATCGGGGATGGCTGCCAGGTCGCAGAAGTTCGCTGCCAGATCGGCTTCGTAGCGCGTCAACCGCTGCTGATGCTCGGTGCGTTGCTGGCCGATATCCGCGTAAATGGCAGTCGGATCCCCGAACGGCAGGGCACGCACCTTGACCGCCAGGTCGCTGCGCAGCGGCTCACGCCGGCTCGGGGTCGCCGTCCACGCAGCCAGTTCGGCGCGGCCCTGCGGCGTCAGGTCGTAGACCTTGCGATCGGGTCGACCATGACCCTGCTCAACGGTGCCGTACACCGACTGGGCAGCTTCCAGACGTGCCAGCACCCGGTAGATCTGCTGATGGGTGGCGGTCCAGAAGAAGCCGATCGAGGCATCGAAGCGACGCGTCAGGTCGTACCCGCTTGCGGCCCGTTCGGCCAGCGACGTGAGAATCGCATGATCGAGGGCCATGCACGTAGTTTCATATGCACCTCAGTGCATAGTCAAGAAGTCCCGGGTCCCCCCTCCCCAGTAACCCGACACTCGACCGGCGAGTGGGCGGCAGAGGCTCGCTCGTCGCTCGTCGCTCGTCGCTCGTCGCTCAGCGTTCCGTCTGCGAGCGCAGCATCCGCAGCACTGTCTTGTCGATCCACCCGTCGCGCAACCGCAGCTCCAAGTTCTCCACCCCCGCGAAACCGTCAAGATCTTTGTACCCGGCGGCTTGTAGTCGTTGCCGCACCTCCCATGCAAGATCGCCCTGTAACGGCAGCAGATCCTCCGTGCTCGGGGCCTTGAAGAGCACATCGTGGATATCGAGCAACCGGCCGAGCTCGCCCACCGGATCGGTGTGATCGTCCACCCGCAGGTCGTAGGCGACGTCGTCGCCGGGGGTGTACCCGCCGACTTCGGACACCACGAAGAGGGCCGAGGACTGACGCCCGCGCCGATCTCCACCGGCGCGGTCCCCCGCCACCAGTGCGGCGTACAGCCGCCGTGCCAACGACGCGTCTGCAGCAGCTGTCCAGGCGGTGTGCATGGCGTCGACCACCTGGGGGCCGACCAGGATGTTGCCCTGGATCGCGACGTCCGGGCCGATGATGCCGCCCGCCCACTGCATGCAGGACGCACCGGTGAAGGTCGCACCGCCACCGGCATCGTCGACCACGCCGACCTGGCGCTCTTCGCGTAGTTCATCTGCGGCCAGCAGCCGGGCCAGCGTCGCATCGGCGTCCAGTCCGTGCGCGAGCGCAGCGAGACCGTCGCGTTTGTAGAGCGTATTGGCGAACGACTGGGTCGCTATCGCGCCCAGCCCGAGCCGGGCGGCGGGTACTGCCGCTCCGACACCGAGGAACTTGGAGGCGACCGCGACACCGAGGTCACCGGTCGAGGAATCGCGGCCGACGATGGAGAAAGTCATGGGATGACGCTACTGACTCAACCTTCCCCGCGTCTGCTGCGTAGACAATGCATGAGACCGACAAGGAGTGGGCGATGAAGCCGACTGACACCGATGAGTTCGTGGCGTTCGTGCGCGTCTCGTCACCCGGGCTGTTGCACACGGCCTGGTTGTTGTGCGGTGACGCCCATCGCGCAGAGGAAATGGTGCAGGAATCCTTCGAACGCGTCTATCCCAAATGGGCTCGGGTGAACAAGGGCGGCCAACCGCTGGCCTATACGCGCCGGGTGCTGGTCAACCTCAATACCGACCGGTGGCGGCGCACCCGCAAAGAGTCGCTGACCAACGACGGCGAATTACGCGACGCCTCGGACGCCCGCGAATCCGGCGTGGAGGACCGCGACCAGGTCATCCGGCTGCTGCGGTTGCTACCGGCGCGCGAACGTCAGGTCGTCGTCCTCCGGCACTACGCCGACATGTCCGAGCACGATGTCGCCGAGCTGCTGGGGATCAGCACTGGCACCGTAAAGAGCAGTGCGTCCCGAGGTCTGGCCACCATGCGCGCCGCGATAGCCGCCCCGACCGAACACGAGGAGAGCCGCTCATGAACGCCTACGACAACGACATCGAGACCATGCTGCGGGAGGCACCGGCGCCGGACATGGGCATCGACCCGAGCGCCGTGATCGCCGGAGCCCAGCGCTCCGTTCGGCGCCGACGCGCCACTGTGGGAGCCTTCGGACTGGCTGCCGCGCTCGTCATCGGTGCGACTGTCGGCACCACCCAGTTGGCGAATCATCAGTCCAGCACCGTGCCCGCGCAATACGGCACGAGCGGCCCACTCGGCGCCTTGTTCAAGGACTCGAAGGTGGGCGAACAGCGCTTCAGCGAGTACATCGTCAGCCGCAGCGCAGCGGGCGAACTGACAGTCCGCACCAACGCTCCAGGCACTACACCATTGCCGAGAACCGGCGCCCTACCCGGTGGGATCGCCGCCTTCCGCGATGGTCAGCACGTGGTGGTGCTCGCCCCGCTCCCACGGATAACCCAGGACGCAATGGTTGTGTTCAAAACCACCGACAACAACGGTGGGGGCGTCACAAGCTCGGGAATGCGGCTGTCGACAGGCCACACCGTTGCTGTATTCGTCACCGAAAAGCCGGCGACGCCCCAGGCCGTTCTGTGGAATGTCGGGGCCGACTATTTCTCCTCCACTGGTGAACGCGGCCAGGTTGCGTCCTTTACCGACGCCCGGGTCTACTGGTTCCCGAAGCTGAACGTCTACGGATTCGCCGCGAGCGATGGCGGTACTTCGAAGCAGGAACCGCCATCGAACAGCTATCTCGGAGGCGGACAGCTCACGGGCGGCAAGTCAAGCTCCTTCTTCGCCGCCGCAGTACCTCGCGGAGCACGTGCGGTCAGCGTGCAGGCGCGGGCCGGCCAGAGGTTGAATCCGTTGCAGATCAAACCACTGGGCACTTCGCCATACGACGTCGTGTACGTGACCTCGCCGCCGACCCCCGGCGATCACACTGCCATCGTCGGGAGCATCACGTGGACCGACTCAACCGGGCGGCACACCAAGAGCTTCTCGTGACCAGCCGTGCTGCGGCGCTGATCGCCCTCACCGTGATCGGCACTGGACTGGCGGGATGCGGGTCGCCCCCGCCAACTCAACCCGGCGCCCTTTCCTCGACCTGCCCGGCACTGTCTAACAGCACCGCTACCCGATCGAGCTTGTATCTAAGCCATCCAGCCAACGGACTGGTCCTCTATCTGCCCGACAACGACGCACCCCCCGCGACCCAGGCCGATGGCACGACATTGCAACACTCACATACCGACCTGGCATCGCAGAAAAGCGACGGCACCTTGTCGCTGCGCCGGGCCGGAAGCACCGTTGACCTCCCAGTGACCGGGGGCGGTGCCTGCGGCATCGCCACCTTCCGCGACGGCCAGGACACCATCACCTTGGCGCCTACCGCACCGGACGCTGTCCAGACACAGCTGATGGACGGTTCGACGCAGGTTGGCGGCGCTTCTCAACCGGTCACGCTGGTGTCTGGTATGACTGTCTTGGCCGCAGATAGGTTCGGCGCTGCACCCAAGCACCCGCGTGTCTTCTGGAGTACCGCAGCTGGCCAGTTCCTTGCCGGCGACGGCGAGCAGGGTCAGATATTGAGTATCGACGGGGTTACCGTCGTGGTCTTCGCGAAATCGCAGCTGGTGTCGATGACCGCACCGCCGGGCACCTTCTCCCTCAACCCGATCGGACGGATGCCGTCGATCGCCGAGGTTTCCACCAGTGAAACTCTCGCCACCTACGTCGCGCTCCTTCCGGCCGGTGCGCACGCCGTGTCGATGCAACTGAACCCGCCGAGTGGCACACCGTCGACAGGCCAGGGTGCTGTCGTTGTGCGACGGGTGCCTGGCACGTCGTACGACGTCGCGGCCGTCGGCCCGCTGCCGGGCGGGTCGTTCGGGCTGGTGATGAACTGAATCGACAAGATCGGAAAGGCGCGCACATGGTCCATGCACTGATCCGCCCGTCGCATCGGATCGGGGTCACCGCATTGGCGATCGCCGTCGTGACACTGTCGTCCGCGTGCGGCTCGCCTCCGCCGCCGTCCCCCGTGACCCGACCTGGGCCATTGACGGCGACCTGCGCAGCGGCTATCCACGCCCAATCACCGCGGTCCCCCTCGGTGACGTTGACATCGACGAATGGGCAGATAGCCGACGTCCCCGACGGCAAGAAGGGGGCGCCGTGGGGGACTTACGGGGGCGGCTATCACACCGATACCGTCAGTATCAGCTCATCCGGCATCGTCTCGGTCCGGTCGAATGCGAGCACGCACGACCTTCCTGTGGTCGGCGGCGGCCGATGCGGAGTCACCACCGTGCAGGACGGAAAGGGCTTCCTGACGGTCGCGCCGACTGGCAGCGACACCGTTGATGCAACAGTCCTGGACGCAGGGGAAACCATCGGCGACGTGCGGATGTCCACGAGGCTGCCCTCTGGGCAGGTGGTCGCCGTCGCCATGGGCGAGGGCGCACGCACCCGGCAGCCAGCTGCCTACTGGGTCACGAGCTCGGGCCAGTACTTCTCCAGCACCGGTGGACGCGGGCACGCTGCGACCGCCGGCAGTGTCCGAGTGGTGCTGTTCCCCAGCGCGAGACTGGTGAGTTACTCCGAGGCTTCGGGGGTTGCCAGCGTCGAGGGCCTGGAAAAGATATCGCCCCCGCCGATGTTCTTCGGGCTGGGTGGCCCTGGCGATCACAGATCCGACATAGCCCTGCTGCCTGCAGGCTCGCACGACATCACCAAGCAGTTCAATGCCGACGGTTCGCAAGGTGCAGCGAACAGCGGTATCCAGGCGGCTGCGATACCCGGCACCCGGTACATGATCGCTGTCCTCGCCTCCGCATCGAACGAGGCCGGTGACGCTGGCATGCAGTGGACGGATGCCCATGGCCACGTCAACCAGTGGCGCTCGAATGACCTCGCTACGCCGTGACCTAGAAGGAGACCTGCGAGCCCATCACGACGGTGCGGTCGACCGGTAGGCGGAAATAGTCGACCGGCGATGCGGCATTGTGGGCCATACCGAGGAAGAGTCGCTTGCGCCAGCGCGGCATCGCTGAGTCACCGGTGGCGTGCACAGTGATCCGGGAAAGGTAGTAGTAGGCATCGTCCGGATCTATCGGAACGCCTTGTTCTGCGGCGAGCCGCAGCCCATCGGGGACGTTCTGGTCGTCCTGGAAACCGTAGTGCAGCACGATGTGACTGATCGAGTCGTGCGCATCGCCCATGTCATCGAATTTGACCCGATCCTGCGGCGCAACGTGCGGAATGTTCTCCGACACCGTGGAGACGATGAAGACATTGTCGTGAATGACGTGGTTGAAGTTGGCGTTCTCGCGGAACGCCAACGGCGTGGTCATCCGGTCCGGGTGCAGGAAGATCGCCGTCCCGGGCACCCGGCTGACCGGGTCGGTGTGCAACCAGTCCAGGAACGGCTGCATCGGTCCTTCGAGCTTGACTCTGCGCTCTGTGACGATCGCACTGCCCTTGCGCCAGGTGAACATGATCGTGCAGATCGCCAGAGCGATGAGCAGGGGCAGCCACCCGCCATGCAGGACCTTTGTGAGGTTGGCGGCGAAGTAGGTGAGCTCGAGGACCCCGAAGACGATCCCGACCAGCAGCATCTTCCAGCGCGGCCACTTCCACACCGAGTCGGCATAGACGAGAAACAGCGTCGTGGTGATCAGGAAGGTGCCGGTAACCGCCAGGCCGTACGCGGTGGCCAGTTTGGCCGAGGACCGAAAGAGCACCAGCAACAGCATCACCCCGACGTACAACGCCCAGTTGATCGCCGGGATGTAGATCTGACCGCTACTGGACTGGGAGGTCTGCCGCACAGTCATCCGAGGCAGGTAACCCAGCCTTGATGCCTGCCGTGAGACCGAGTACGCGCCGGAGATGACGGCCTGGGAAGCAATCACCGTGGCCATCGTCGCAAGGATCACCAGCGGGATCTGCGCCCAGCTCGGCGCCATGATGTAGAACGGGTTGCTGATGCTCTTCGGCGACTGCACAATGAGCGCGCCCTGACCCAGGTAGTTGAGCGTCAGGCACGGAAATACCAGGAAGAACCACGCCCGCCGAATAGGCACCGGTCCGAAGTGGCCCATGTCCGCGTACAACGCCTCGGCGCCGGTGATGGTCAACACCACCGCGCCCATCGCCACGAACGCGATGTATGGATGGTCGACCACGAACATAACTCCGTAGGACGGGGACAAGCCCGTCACAATGGACGGCTCGGCCACGATCTTGCTCAACCCCATCAGCCCCAGGGCCACGAACCAGACCACCATGATCGGACCGAACAGCCGGCCGACCACGTGCGTGCCGAAACGCTGCGCGAGGAAGAGGAGGGTGATAATGACCGCGCCCACCGGCACCACGAGGTGTGCCAGGGACGGGGTGGTGACCTCCAGCCCCTCGATCGCCGAGAGCACCGAGATGGCCGGCGTGATCACGCTGTCGCCGTAGAACAGTGAGGCCCCGAGCACTCCCAGGATCATCACCAGGCTGAAGCGTTTTCCGCCTGAGGGGACATATCGCCGGGCCAGAGCTGCCAGCGCCATCACCCCGCCTTCACCGTCGTTGTCGGCCCGCAGGATGAACACCACATATTTGATCGACACCACGACGGTGATCGACCAGAAAACCAGTGAGATCACCCCGAATACGTCGCCCCGACTCGCCGTGACGGCGTTTTTGTCGATCGAGAAGACCGTCTGCAGTGAGTAGAGCGGGCTGGTGCCGATATCGCCGAATACGACACCGAGCGCACCCAGAGCCAGAGCCATCCCACCCGTGTGGTGCGCTGTAGCCGGCGACGCAGTCGAAGGCGCTTCCGCTTCAGGGGAATCGGACGGTACGTCAAGTGTCACGCAGATGAACTGTCCACTCCGAAGCTGCACGTTTGCTGATAACCCCCTAGGACCAGCCACGCTGCAGCTCAGTGCACCAGCGTCGCCATTCTGCGCACTGCTTCGCGGATGACCTGCGGCGATGTGGCGAGATTGAAGCGGACGAACTGGGCACTGCGCGGGTCGTAGTTCACGCCGGCGCTGACCGCGACCTTGCCCCGCTCCAGGAAGCACGCGTGCGGGTCGTCCAGCCCGAGCGCCGAGCAGTCCAGCCAGGCGAGGTAGGTGGCCTCGGCGTCGACCATTCGAACCTGCGGGAGGTGCTCGGCGAGTAGCTGGCGCAGTAGAACTCGTCGTTCACCCAGCTCGAGGAGTAGTTCATCAAGCCACCCGGCTCCGTGCGCGTATGCCGCGACGTGTGCAATCTCTCCGAGGTGATTGGCGCCGTGCGTGACCACCTCGTGCAACATGCCGAGCGACCCGGCCGCATCGGCGCCCGGTACCGCGAGCGCAATCTTCAACCCGGCCAGGTTCCATGACTTGGAGGCGCTGACGACCGCGATCCCGCGGCTCGCTGCGGGTACAGCGAGGTACGGCGTATAGGTCACCCCCGGGTGAGTGAGCGGAGCGTGGATCTCGTCGCTGATTACCAGGATGTCGTGGCGGTCGGCGAGACCGGCGAGCATCGCCAGTTCGGCGGCCGTGTGCACTGTGCCGGTGGGGTTCTGCGGGTTACACAGGATGTACGCCGAGCCGGGCCCGGCTTCGGCGAACGCAGCTTCCAGCGCCTCGGGATCGAGGCGGAAGTCCGAGTCGAGGTACGCCGTCACGAGTCGCCGACCCAGGGACTGCACGAACCCGAAGAACGAGTCGTAGCACGGCGGGCTGACGACAACCGCAGCGCCGGCCACTGTGTTCGAGCGGATGATCTCGGATATACCGATCATCACGTCCGGCAGCATCATCATCGCCGCCGGGTCGGGGGCCCAGCCCCAGCGGGATGCGGCGAATTGCGCGAACGTCTGCTCGAGCGGGCCGGGTGCGGCGTACCCGACGTCACCCCGCCGCAGGGCCGAGGTGACGGCATCAACCACCGGCTCGCAGGGCACACAATCCATCTCAGCCACCCAGACCGGCACCACATCGGGGCCGTAGAGGCGCCATTTGATGCTGGTACGGGTCGCGCGAAGTTCATCCAGGTCGGCATCGAGAATCGGCACACCCCATCCTTTCATTCAGCAGGCCGGAGCTCTCACGCATACGCGAGAAGCGGCGCGCTCCCGATG
>JALYUK010000295.1 GCA_030853805.1 Actinomycetota bacterium
ACCTGCACTCTCGCCGGACGAGCCTGGACAAACCCCACAATGACGGGGTTTGTCCAGAGTCAGGTCAGCCAGCTGCATGTCGGTCGGTGCACCAGGTCAACACTCGATGACGTTCACGGCGAGGCCGCCGCGCGAAGTCTCCTTGTACTTGTCGTTCATGTCGGCGCCGGTCTGGCGCATCGTGCGGATGGCGTCGTCCAGACCCACCCGGTGGGTACCGTCGCCGTGTACCGCGAGGCGTGCGGCGTTGATGGCCTTGACCGAGGCAATGGCGTTGCGTTCGATGCACGGCACCTGCACCAGTCCGCCGACCGGGTCGCAGGTCAGTCCGAGGTTGTGCTCGATGCCGATTTCGGCCGCGTTCTCGATCTGCTCGGGGCTCCCGCCGATGACGGCACACAACGCGCCGGCAGCCATCGAGCATGCGGAGCCGACCTCGCCCTGACAACCGACCTCGGCTCCGGAGATGGAGGCACCCTCCTTGAAGAGAATGCCGAGTGCTGCGGCGGTGAGCAGGAAGGTCACCACCGCGTCGTCGCCCGCCTCCTCGTACTGGCCGTCGATGAAACGCATGTAGTAATGCAGCACCGCGGGCACGATGCCCGCCGCGCCGTTGGTCGGTGCGGTCACGACGCGGCCACCGGAGGCGTTCTCCTCGTTGACGGCCAGCGCGTAGAGATTGACCCACTCCATGGCCCAGAGCGCGTCGGTCGGTTCGCCTCCCTTGGCCCGGGCGACGGCCTCCTGCTCGCAAAGGCGTCGTTTGAGCCGGGGAGCACGGTGTCGCACCTGCAGCCTTCCCGGCAGGAACTCCTCGGTGCGCTCGCATCCGTTGGTGACGCACTCCTGCATCACGGACCAGATCTGCAGCAGGGCGGCACGGGTCCGATCCCACGGACGGAACGCCGCCTCGTTTGCCTGCATCACCCCGGCGATCGTCATGTCCCGGGCGTGGCAGATGGCGAGCAACTCAGTCGCTGTCAGGAACGGGTGCGGCACCGAGGGGGCATCGCTGACCAGCTCGTCCTCATCGGCCGCGACGACGAATCCACCACCGACAGAGTAGAACTCGGCAGTGTGGATGGTGGAGCCGGATGCGTCGTAGGCGGCGAACCGCATACCGTTCGGATGCCGAGGCAGCTTCTTGAGGTGCAGTAGCAGGTCGGTGGCGGTGTCAAACGGGACGGCTATCTCGTTGCCGAGGCGTAGGACCTGCGAGGTGCGGATCTCCTCGTACCTCGCGAGGGCATGGCCGACATCGACGGTTTCGGGCTCCGCGCCCTCCAGGCCGAGGACGACGGCGCGGTCGGTGCCGTGCCCGGCGCCGGTCGCGGCGAGGGAGCCGAAGAGCTCGACCTGTACCCGGGTGACCTGCGGCAGCGAGTCGCTTGCGCGAAGTTGTCCGACGAAGCGATGACCGGCGCGCATCGGCCCGACCGTGTGTGATGAGGACGGTCCGATACCGATCGAGAAGAGGTCGAGGACGGAGAGGGACATCAGACGTACTCGCGCATTCCGTCGAGCAACCAACGGGCCACGTGGATCGCGAACGAGGAGCGTGGCATCACGCGCCAGGTCTGCTCGTCGACCCGCCACAGGATGATCCCGACGCCTTCGAGCAAGGTCGAGACCGCGCGGCCGGGCAGGAAGACCCGGGGGTGCAGGTCCAGCCGGCAGGACTTCTGCAGTACGTCCCGTGCGTGCGGCCCGGACAACTGCAGCGTGGTGCGGCTGGCCGACAGGTCGACGACCTGGCCGGGCAGGTCTCCGAGCGCGTGGGCCAGATCGGCGGTGAGTCGCATGGGATCGGGGCCGCCACCGGATTCATCGGGCGCAATGGCCAGGAATTCATCGGGTCCGAGCCAGAGCACGTGCCGATCAGCCGGCAGCGCAGTCACGACGCCGACACCGGACGGCAACGGACCGCCCAACGCCGACTCCAACGCACGTGCCGACGCGCTACCCGGCCGGGCTCGAAGTCCGATCTGGGTCAGGAACGGCACCTCGCGCAGTGCCGCGCCGTCGCTGCTGCCGGCCGTCAACTCAGCTGTCAGCCGGTGCAGCGGACTACGTCGCCGGTCCAGGAGAACACTGCGCTCAACCATTGTTTTCCTCGGCATTGGTTACCTCAGCCATCGCGTCGGGCTCCTTCTTTGTCGTAGAGGACGGCATCGGCGATTTCGACCGGCACGAACTGCCCGCCGAAGGATGCCATGACCTGCTGTCCGATGCGTTCGCGCCCGTCCTTGACCAGGGCGAGCGCGAAACTGCGCTCCAGGGCCTGACTGTGGTAACTCGACGTGACGTGCCCGATCATCGGGATCGGGGTAGACGCCGGCCCGGTCAGCGGTTGCGACGGCGCGTCCGACGCGAGCACGATCTGGGCTCCTTCGGGTAACCGCAACGACCGGTCGACGGGCAACAGACTGACCAGTTGCCGACGTCCGGGCTGGTGGTGCGAGGCCCGTGCGAAGGACCGCTTGCCGATGAAGTCCTTGGCCTTGGAGACGACCCAGTCCATCCCGAGGTCCTGCGGCGTGACGGTGCCGTCGGTGTCCTGCCCGACGATCGGGAAGGCCTTCTCGGCTCGCAGAACATGCATGGTCTCGGTGCCGTAGGGCGTGATGTCCAGCTCGGCGCCGGCGGCGGTCACGTCCTGCCAGAGTGCTTCGCCGTACCAACCGCTGACGTTGATCTCGTAGGCGAGCTCGCCGGAGAAGGTGACGCGCGCGACCCGGGCGGGGATGCCGCTGGCGAGGATGGTGTCGACGTGGGTCATGAACTCGAAGCCCTCCTTCGACACATCCAGGTCGGGCGCGAGTGCGCCGACAACCTCGCGGGAGTGGGGTCCGACGACCGCGATCGTCGTCCACTGCTCGGTGACCGAGGTGAACCACACGTCCAGCTCCGGCCATTCCGTCTGGCTCCACTCCTCAAGCCACTCGAGCACCTTGGCGGCGCCGCCGGTAGTCGTCGTCATGAGGAACCTGTCAGCGGCCAACCGGAAGCTGACCCCGTCGTCGAGCACCATTCCGTCGGGGCCACACATCACCCCGTAGCGCTGCCTGCCGACGGCGAGCTTGGCGAACGCGTTGGTGTAGATCCGATTCAGGAAGACGGGTGCGTCGGCGCCGCGGATCTCAATCTTGCCGAGTGTCGTCGCGTCCATGTATGCGACATTCTCCCGCGCCGCACGGCATTCGCGGGCGACCGCTGCGTCCATGTCCTCGCCGTCGCGAGGGTAGAACCACGGACGCTTCCACTGACCGACGTCCTCGAATTTCGCGCCTAACGCCTCATGTCGCCCGTGCACCGAGGTGAGCCGCGCCGGGTCGTAGAGCTGCCCGCGCGCGCGACCCGCGAGCGCCACGAAGGCAACCGGGGTGAACGGCGCGCGGTAGGTGGTGGTGCCCAGCGCGCCAAGGGTGGTCTGCAGCGTGCTACTCGGATGCTGTCCCGGCTGGCCGGTGGGCATCGCGGCCATGTCCTGCTCGCCGAGTAGCTGGGTCAGTAGACCGATGGTGAGGACCCCGCCGATCTTGCCCTGATCCAGGCCGGTGCTGATCGAGGTGTAGCGCTTGACATGTTCGACCGACCGCATCCCGGCGCCCGTTGCGCGAATGACGTTCGCTGCTGTCTCGTCGCGGTGCGGGTCCACGAAATGGGTCGACAGGTCTCCATCTGCACCCGGGATCATCCACAGTGCGTGCGTCGTACCCGAGTGGGACCGTCGCTCGGCGGTCGTCAGGCCGGTGGCCGACGGATCGGCGCCGGCGACGTTGCCCTCGGCGACGCAGCCGGTCGTCCAGTAGGTGCCGGCTGCTGCGCCGATGGCCTGCTGGTCGCGCACCGTGCCCGACGGCACGAAACCCATCAGTTGATAGTCCCACCGCAACGCGCCCTGGCGTTGGGAGTGCAGGCTGACGTTGGGCGACCAGCCGCCGGACACAGCGAGCAGGTCGCATGAAACACGTTCTGCTGTCGACGGATCGGCGCCCAGCTCGGCGATGCGGACAGCGTTCACTGATTCGGCACCGTCGACACCGACGACCACGCAGCCGCGCTGCACGGTCACCCCCTCCGGCGCCGTGGCCACAGAGTCGACGCGGGTGTCGACGATCCGTACCGCTGCTCCTGCCGTGTGCAACGCCTTCGCGACGCCGTATGCCGAGTCGTTGGTGGTCAGCACGACGACCTCTCGCCCGGCCAGCGTCGCCCACCGACCCAGATAGCTCTGTACCGCCGACGCGAGCATCACGCCGGGGCAGTCGTTACCGGCGAAGACGAGCGTGCGCTCGAACGCCCCCGTGGCGAGGATGACTCGGCCGGCCGTGATGTGCCAGACCCGCTGACGCGAGACGCCGGCCCGCATGGCGTGCTGGCTACGCTTCTCCAGCGCCACCAGATAGTTGTTGTCGTAACTGCCGAAAACGCACGTCCGGGTCAGGATGTGGCAGTCGGTTGAGGCCTCCAGCTCTGCGCGCACGGATGCGATCCACTGCGTAGCGGGTTGGCCCTCGATCTTTTCACCCGGTCGCCCGAGCAGGCTGCCGCCCAGTTCGAAGTCCTGCTCTATCAGCGTGACGCGCGCGCCGGTCGACATCGCCGTGCGCGCTGCTGCGAGACCGGCCGGGCCGGCGCCGATCACGGCAATATCGGTATGCACGTGCATCCGGTCGTATTCCGCGGTGTCGACCGACTCATCGAGGGTGCCGATGCCGTCCTCCCAGGTCAGCTGCATCCCGTCGGCGAGCTCGAGTGTGGTTGCGGGCAGCTGGGATTCGCCGTAGCCACCGTTCATCCGGACGACCGCGTTGGGTTCCTCGACACCTGCGGTCATGATGCCGCGCGGTCTGCCCAGGTAGATCGAGTCACCCACCCGACGCACCCCGTTCGCGAGTGCGGCGGAGGCGACCGTGTCACCTGCGTGGCCGGTGTAGGTCGCGCCGTCGAGGGTAAACGTCAAGGTGGTGTCGCGGTCGATCGCGCCACCCGTGTCGAGGCGGGCAGCAGTCATGAGCCGGCCCCCAGGTACGTCGAGGTGATCTCGTAGGTGCGGGTGTCGCGTACCGCGTTGAACCACTTCCGGCAGCCCGCGCTGTGCACCCAGCGCTCGCGGTACGAGCCCTTGGGATTGTCGCGGTAGAAGAGGTACTGCGCCCACTGCGCGTCGCTCAGTGCGTGCGGGTCCTCGGGGTAGGGGACGTGGGCCTGCCCGCCGTAGCCGAATTCGTCCTCGGTGCGTTTCCCGCAGTAGGGACACTCGATGATCAACATGGAAGTTCCTCCCGGTCAGTGGGCGACGGCTGAGGCGCCGTGCTCGTCGATGAGCGCACCGGTCTCGAACCGGTCGAGTGCGAACGGTTCGTTGAGTGGGTGCGGCTCGTCGTGGGCGATGGTGTGCGCGAAAGCCGTACCTGCGCCGGGGACGGCCTTGAAGCCGCCGGTGCCCCACCCGCAGTTGACATACATGCCCTGTACCGGAGTCAGTCCCATGATCGGTGAGGCGTCGAGGGTGACGTCAACGATGCCGCCCCAGGTGCGCAGCAGGTGAGCGCGCGCGAACGCTGGGAAGAGTTCGACGGCGGCGGACATCTGCTGCTCGATGATGTGGAAAGACCCGCGTTGGCCGTAGCCGTTGTAGGGGTCGACACCGGCGCCCATCACCAGCTCGCCTTTGTGTGCCTGCGAAACGTAGACATGTACGTGGTTCGACATGACCACGGTCGGATGGATGATGTCGTGCAGCTCCGAGACCAGCGCCTGCAGCGGGTGGGACTGGATCGGCACCCGGAACCCGGCCAGCTGCGTCAGCACTGAGGTATGCCCGGCGGCTGCCAGCCCGACCTTGTCCGAATAGATCGTGCCTCGATTGGTCTTGACACCGGTGACCTTGTCGCCGTCCATCACGAAGCCCTGCACCTCGCAGTTCTGGATCAGGTCGACACCCATCTCACTGGCGCGGCGGGCATACGCCCAGGCCACCCAGTCGTGCTTGGCGATGCCTGCACGGGCCTGGTAGGTAGCGCCCATCACCGGGTAGCGGATCTCCTGCCCGATATTGATGATCGGGCACAGTTCCTTGACCTGCTGCGGGTCGACCCACTCGGCGTCGATCCCGTTCAACCGATTGGCCTCGACCCGGCGTACCGACTCGCGCACATCCTGCAGGGTGTGCGCAAGGTTGAGTACGCCGCGCTGGGAGAAGAAGATCTCGTAGTCGAGCTCGTTTTCGAGGCCTTCCCACAGCTTGAGTGACGTTTCGTACATCGCTGCCGACTCGTCCCACAGGTAGTTGCTGCGGATGATGGTGGTGTTGCGGGCCATATTGCCGCCCGCGAGCCAGCCACGTTCGAGCACCGCGACGCGGGTGATGCCGTGGTTCTTGGCGAGGTAGTACGCCGTTGCGAGCCCGTGACCACCACCGCCGACGATGATCGCGTCGTAGTGACGGGCCGGCTCGGGGTTGTGCCACAGGAACTTCGGATGCTGGGGCAAGTCGCGCTGGCTCATTGGGCGGCTCCTTCAGAGGTTCCGGGCACGGAACGGGAATCCCTCTTCTGATATATCAGTTGTCGGATAACCTTGGCGTGAACCGTCGAACACTGTCAACCCCTACGGAGGAGTAGATGACGGCCGTCGTCGAAGGCGCCTCTGGAGCTCCGGTCGCTTCCCTCACCGATACCGCGTACGAATCGCTGCGGTCCCGGCTGGTGCTGCTCGACATCCCGCCGGGTGCGCCGATCAACGAGCAGGGGCTGTCCAAGGAGCTCGGCATCGGGCGCACACCGCTGCGGGAGGCGTTGAAACGGCTCGAGTCCGACCACCTCGTGGTCACCTATCCACGGCGCGGCACGTTTGCCAGTTCGGTCGACATCACCGCGCTGAGCGAGATCTCCGAGATCCGTCAGTCCCTCGAACCGCTCGCGGCCGGACTGGCCAGCGGGCGTCTGGACATGGTTGACCGGAATGCGTTGCAGCAGCTACAGACATCGCTGCGCGCGCTTCCCGTTGACACCTCGGCGCGGGACCACATGGACTGGGACCTGCACGTGCACCGGGCGCTCTACCGGGCCTGCCACAACGAACACCTGCAGACGGCACTGACCCGTTACGGCAACCTCGCGACCCGTATCTGGTCGGTTGCAGCCCCGCGCCTGGCCGATATCGGGGCGCATGTCATTGGGCTCGTCGACTTGATCGACGCTGTGCTCGCCGGCGACGAAGCGCGAGCTGAGCAGCTGATGCTGGAGCACATGCGCGACTTCGAAAGCCGCATCCGGACGGTCCTCTGAATGACACAATCGCCTACTGGCCGCCATCTCGGAACACGAGATTTCGCCGTGGCCGGCGCCGGTGTCCTGGCACTGGTGGTCGGCGGGCCGCTCGTAGCAGCGACCAGGCCGACGACATCGTCCGCAGTGATCTGGGCTGTGGTGTTCTACGCCGTTGTCCAGGTGGTCCTGCTCTGGGAGAGCGGTCGCCCAGGTCGGGCACCATGGGCGCGCATCGACACAGTGATGTCAGCTGCCGCGTTGGTCGGCGTCCTGTTGATCATGAGTCAACTGCTCTGGTCGATATCCGGCAGTTCGATCCTCGGTGCGGCTATCGCGTCGGTGCTTGCGGGTGGCGCGCTCGCCGGCTTCATCGCGACAAGGCGGCGTCACCACTCACGTTAGATCCGCAGCAACGGTCCGTCAGTCAGGATATTGATGTCGATCAAGCCAGCGCCCTAAGTTGTGTGAACGGGTGCGCTCTATGGGGC
>JALYUK010000336.1 GCA_030853805.1 Actinomycetota bacterium
GGGCGGCTCTTCGGCGGAGACCCGGACAGCCACGAGGAGATGTAGACCAGCCACCAGCTGAGGAAACCCGACTCTCGACCGGCGAGTCGACGTAAAATCCCGACACCGGCATTGGAACTCGACTTTCGACCGGCGATTCGGCGAAGGCCCGCCGGTCAGAGCAGGAAGCGGAACATCGGACTGTCGTTCGGTACCCGCTCGATGACCAGCGGGCTGGCCTGCATCCGGTCCAGTAGCGGTTGCAGGTCAGCCACGTTGCCCAGTTCGACCCCGACCAGCGCCGGGCCGTATTCCCTACTGTTGCGCTTGACGTATTCGAAGAGCGCAATGTCGTCGTCAGGGCCGAGAACTTCGTCCAGGAACTTGCGCAATGCACCAGGTTCCTGCGGGAACTCCACCAGAAAATAGTGCTTGCGGCCCTCGTGGATGAGCGCCCGCTCGACGACCTCTCCGTACCGGCTGACGTCGTTGTTACCGCCGGAAACGATGGCGACCACTGTGGAATCCGGTTCCAGATCCAGCTCGAGCACCGCCGCAGACGCGATGGCCCCCGACGGCTCGGCGATGATGCCGTCGCTCTGGTAGAGCGCAAGCATCTCGATGCAGATCGCACCCTCGGAGATGGTGCGCACCTCGCATCCGGAATCGCGCACGATCGGGAAGGTGAAGTCACCGACCCGGCGCACTGCCGTGCCGTCCGCGAATCCGTCGATCGTCTCGAGTGTGACCGGTCCGCCAGCATCGAGGGCTGCGGTCATGCTGGCCGCGCCCTCCGGTTCGACGCCGACGATGCGGGTATGCGGGTAGTCGGCGCCAAGTGCGGCGATCGATCCCGCCAACAAGCCGCCGCCACCCACCGGGACCACCAGCACGTCGGGTGCGCGGCCCAACTGCCGCACGATCTCGGCCGCCACGGTGCCCTGCCCGGCGATGGTGCGCGGATCATCGAAAGCCGGCACGATTGTCGCGCCGGTCCGGCGCGCTTCGGCGTACACCTCGGCTGCGGCGTCGTCGTAGGTCTCGCCCGCCACAACCAGCTCGACCCGGCCCAGGCCGAGGGCAATCACCCGGTCACGCTTCTGCCGTGGCGTCGTACGCGGCAGGTGGATGCGGGCGTCCACCCCGAGCTGGGCGCAGGCGAGCGCGACGCCCTGCGCGTGGTTGCCTGCGCTCGCGCATACGACGCCGCGCGCTCGCTGCTGATCGTCCAGCTGGGCGATCAGGTTGTACGCGCCACGGATCTTGTAGGACCGCACCGGCTGCAGATCCTCACGCTTGAGGAAGACCCGGGCACCGGTCAACGCCGAAAGCCGAGTGGTGGGCTCCAGCAACGTATGCGACGCCACGTCACTCAGCCGCTGTGCAGCAGCAGCTACGTCATCTGCGTTAGGCACCTGCGTCATCACCCGGCCACGTTACACACGCCCCCGGCGACTCACCGGTCGAGTGTCGGAATACAGACCCGAAGTCGGGATGCGGCTGACGACTCACCGGTCGAGTGTCGGGAAACCGGGGTGGTGGGTTACCGGAGTGTGGGCTAGTTGGCGCTGTGTTTGCCCCTGGCCTCACCGGACAGAGCCGCGTCGGTCTTGTTCTGCACCGAGCCGACCAGATCGTCGGTGGGGGTGGCGATCTCGTCCGCTCGCTGGGTCGTCAGCGGTGCTGCGGTCGACTTCTGCTGGGCAGCCTGCGTCTTGGCGCGGCGACCGGCGAAGATGAGCGCTCCCGCGCCGACCACGGCTACGACGCCGATAACGATCAGGACGGTGCCCCTCTTCTTGCGAAGTTTGGCCGCCTGGGGGGCCACCCGCTCGATCTGCTGCTGAGCGCCACCGGGTAGCGAGGTGTAAGCATTGGCGCCCGCTGCGGTAGCTGCCCCGGAAGCCGCCAACAGCGCGTGGTGCAGTCGTTCGGCCCATTCCGCTGCAGCGTCCGAGGTCTGTCCCCTAGCGGCGGACACCGCCTCGGTGACCTTCTCCTGCTGCGTCGCGGTTGCGTCGTTGAGCTTCGCGAACTGCGGGCCGACGGCCTCGCGCACCTTCTTGGTCACCGGCGCTGCGGCGATCGAGTCACCCAGGTCGGAGGTCTTGCTCTGCACGCTCTGTGCGACTTTGCCGGCCTTCTTCTGCGCGCGGGCGGTGCTCTTTGCGGCCTTCTTCTGCAAGGTGGCGGTGCGCTTCACCGCCTTCTTCTGGGTCTTCTTGCCCTTACGACCCGTGGACTTACCGGCCTTTTGTGCTGATTTGCGCGCCGACTTCTTCGCATCGGAGGTCTTGTCCGCCACAGTCGCGCCTGCGTCCGTCGCAGCGTCGGCGATTCTCTCGCGCGCAACGTCAGCAGCGTGACCGGCCTTTTGAAGACCTGCCTCGAGGACCGGGGTTGCCTTGTCGATGGCCTGCTCCACTGCGGGAGCAGCCTTCTCCTTCACGCTCGAGAGCGTGTCAGATGCTGCGGCCATCAACTGGTCGGCCTTGTCCTTGGCGACATCGGAGCGTGATTTCGTGGTGAGCAAGAGCGTCCTCCAGAGGTATGAGTTCGACACCTATCCTGCCTTGTTGCACCGGAGTCGGCCAATAGGCGCCGCCGTGGCAAACTTCTGGCCATGAATGCAACGCTGCACACCAACCACGGCGACATCAATATCGTCCTCTTCCCCGATGCCGCCCCGAAGACGGTGGAGAACTTCGCCGGCCTCGCTCGTGGCACCAAGGAATACAAGGATGACGCCGGTCGTACCAGCCCTACGCCGTTCTACGACGGACTGATCTTCCACCGCGTGATCTCCGGCTTCATGCTGCAAGCCGGCTGCCCGCTGGGTAAGGGCGTCGGTGGCCCCGGCTACAAGTTCAACGACGAGATCTCCCCCGACAAGGACTTCCGCGCTCCGTACATGCTCGCGATGGCCAACGCCGGCAAGGGCACCAACGGCTCGCAGTTCTTCATCACCGTGGCCCCGACCACCTGGTTGCAGGGCAAGCACACCATCTTCGGCGAGGTCGCCGACCAGGCCAGCCGCGATGTCGTGGACAAGATCGGCGCCGTGCGTACCGGTGGCTCGGACAAGCCCGTCGAAGATGTCGTCATCGAGTCCGTCGAGATCACCGACTGATCTCTTGATTCGGTACGCCGGTGAATTCGTCGCCTTGAGGCACTAATTCACCGGCGTCGGTCGTTGAGGAACCAGTGAGCACCCCACCGCAACAGACGGCGCCCGTCTGCCCCAGGCACCCCGACCGGGTGGCGTACGTGCGCTGCCAGGTGTGCGGACGGCCCACCTGCCCGGACTGCCAACACCCCGCCCCCGTCGGCATCCACTGTGTCGACTGCCTGCGTGAATCCGCAAAGTCCCAGCGCAGCCCGATGACGGTTTTCGGTGGACGGCTGGCGGGCGGGCGTCCGGTCGTCACCATCTCGCTGATTGCCATCTGCTCGGTCGTCTGGTTGCTTCAGCAGGTCGACTCCTCGATCACCGCGAGCTTCTTCTACGCCCCGTTCGAGACCGGCGACCAGCCGTATCGGCTGATGACCGCGACCTTCCTGCACGCTCAGGGCACCCCCACGCACCTGCTCTTCAACATGTTCGCGCTCTGGATCGGCGGGCAGTTCCTCGAGCCGGCCCTCGGCCGGGCACGCTTCCTGGCGATCTACCTGATCTGCGGGTTGGGCGGCTCGGTCGGGTATGAGTTGCTCGCCAGTGCGCCGACCGTGAACACCGTCAACGGGTCGTTCGGCTGGTACACACCTACCCTTGGCGCCTCCGGCGCGATCATGGGCCTGTTCGGCGCGGCGATCGTGGCCAACAAGCGGCTCGGGGTGCCGATCGGCGGTCTTGCCACGATCGTCGCGATCAACATCGGTATCGGCTTCGTGGTGCCCGGCATCGCGTGGCAGGCACACCTGGGCGGGGCCGTCGTGGGCCTGGTCTGCGGCGCGATCGCAACGTTGCTCGGCAGTAGGTACCGCAACCTGCAATGGCCCGCGTACGGCGCGGTGGTCGTGGTGCTGATCGTGCTGGCCGCCGTGCGGTTCTCCAGCGTTCCGATGCTGACCGCGGCGCTCGGCGGCGGGTGAGGCAGTGCTGGAGCATGACCTGCCACCACCCGAACGGGCGTACGAAGTTACACGTCTGTGGTTATCCCCAACTGGGGATAACGCTGTGGACAACGTAGGGGCAGGTCGCCACGCGTCCGGTGCGGTGCTACTTCCAGCGGGTGGTCATCAGGAAGCCGGCCATCACCAGGGCGAAACCGATGCCCAGGTTCCAGACGACCCCGATCCCGGGTGCCGGGTATTCGCCCTGGGCCAGGTAGGTCACGACGAGCCACAGCAACCCGAGCACCATCAAGGTGACCATCGTCGGCACCCAGTACTGCGGGTTGTCCCCGGTGGTCACCCGCACCTTCTGCGCCGTCGTTCGGCGGGTCAGCTCATCGGCGGCTGCCGAACGGGACACTGAACCCGAGGACTTGGACTTCTTCGCGGCCTTCGCAGTCGATGACGCTGCAGTTGATGACGCTGCAGTCGAAGATGCGGACTTCGGGTCGGCGGACGAGGTCGACGGGTCCTTGCTGGACTTACTCACGGGGAAATCTCCTAGGTCGGGCATCGCTAAGCTAGAGAGTAGATCACCGGTGACCACCGGCACGATGTCGAAATGGTGGGCAACAGCAGGAGTGTAGGGATGTCCGGTCTGGCCCGTGTCCGCCAAACGCTGCCGCGCGGACGATCGGCGCCACGTCGGCGACGTACCCGCTGGGCCGTCGCCGTTCCGGTCGCAGCTGTAGGCGCCGGGGCGATCTTCGGAATCAGCGCGGCCACCTCGCAGGGCACCGACCTGCGGCCGGCGACGCGCAACCTGGTGCAGGTCGTGCGCAACGGCGATCGGACGGTGCAGGAGAAAGCCGCCGAGGTCAAGGCCCTGCAGGCGTCGGTCAATGCACTGACCGCCGCACGCGCGCCCGGTTCCGCGAAGATCGCGGCCCTGCGACGTCAGGGCGACGCGATCGCCGCCAGAGCCGGGATGACAACAGTCAGGGGTTCGGCAGTATCGGTGACGCTGGACGACTCGCACCGCGACCCGTCCACCCTGCCCGCCGATACCGACCCCAACTGGCTGCTCGTGCATCAGCAGGACGTGCAGGGCGTCGTCAACGCACTCTGGCGCGGTGGCGCAACCGCGATGACGATCATGGACCAGCGGGTGATCTCCACCTCAGCGGTGCGGTGCGTGGGCAACACTCTGCTGCTGCAGGGCCGGGTCTACTCCCCGCCCTTCACTATCACCGCCATGGGCGACCAAAGCAGGCTGCGCAGTGCCCTGACCCAGGACGATGCGGTGAGCAACTTCCGCGATTACGTATCGCTGGTCGGGCTCGGCTACGCGGTGCGCGACCTGGATGCCAAGAGTTTTCCGGCCTACGACGGCAGTACCCAACTGCGATACGCAACGAGCTATGAGGATGCGCGATGACAGCCGAGACCCGGATCCTGGTGATCGACAACTACGACAGTTTCGTCTTCACGATCGTCGGTTATCTGGAACAGCTCGGTGCGCAGTGCACCGTCGTGCGCAACGACCGCATCGATGTCGCCCAGGGCGCACAGTACGACGGGGTGTTGATCTCTCCCGGGCCCGGCACCCCGCAGGGAGCCGGGATCTCCATGGCGATGATCGAGGCCTGCGCCCAACGCGCGCAACCGATGCTCGGGGTGTGTCTGGGCCACCAGGCACTGGGCGAGGTCTTCGGAGCCACGGTTGATCGGGCACCGGAGTTGCTGCACGGCAAGACCTCCCAGGTGCAACACGACGCGAGCGGGGTGATGGCCGGACTTCCCTCGCCGCTGCGTGCGACGAGATACCACTCGCTGACCGTCGTACCCAGCACGATTCCGGACGACCTGGTCGTCAACGGCTGCACCGATACCGGCGTCGTGATGGCCCTGCGACACAGAACCCTGCCGCTGCACGGGATCCAGTTCCATCCCGAATCGGTGCTGACCCAAGGTGGCCACCGGATGTTGGCCAACTGGTTGGAGATCACCGGGATGCCGGACGCGGTCGCCCGTAGCGCCGGCATGGCCCCGTTGGTGCGCGGACTGGAGGAAGCCGCGGGTGGGGCATGCTGACCGGATGCACTACGCCGGCTTAGACCTCGCTTGGGGCACCAGGAGTCCGACCGGGGTCGCCGTCCTGGACGACGCCGGCTCCCTGCTGCACCTGTCCGCGGTGCGTACCGACGAGGAGATCGTCGCGGCGCTCACCCCGTACCTCGACGGCGGCATCCTCGTCGGAATCGACGCCCCGCTGATCGTGGTGAACGAGGGGGGCAACCGACCTGCCGAACGCGACCTCAACCGGGACTTCGCCCCGTTCCAGGCCGGTGCCCACCCGGCGAACCTGGCGAACCCGGCGTTCGCGAACGGCACCCGGGCAGCCCGGGTATGTGCCCTGCTCGGCCTGGACATGGACCCTGACTCCCGCGCCGCAGATCGTGGGATCGAGGTCTACCCGCACCCAGCAACCGTGGCGCTCTTCGAGCTCGGCCGGACCCTGAAGTACAAGAACAAGCAGGGCCGTTCGATGGCCCAGCTACGCGAGCAGCTACTGATCCTGATGCGCCGGTTGGAATCGCTCTCGGCCAGTAGCCCCGTGCTGCACCTGGTCTCGCATCCTGGGTGGAGCGCGCTGGTGACCCATGTCGAGCAGGCCGGCACCAAAGCTGCGCTGCGGGTGGCTGAGGATCAGGTCGACGCGGTCGTCTGCGCCTACGTCGCACTCTTTCGCGAACGTCGGCCGGATGCGACGACCACGTACGGCGACTTCGCGAATGGGTACATCGTCACGCCGACCCTGCCGGTCGGGTTACGACCTTCGCAGCGGATCCCGACCATCGAGGCCACAGTGGACGCGCGGGTGGAGATGGTGCGTCGCGCAACCCAGCAGTACGCCAAGGTGTTCCCGCAGTTGCAGCGTGCAGCCGTGGAGGCGATGGCCATCGTCGTCGGTGTGCTGGACGACGCCGGGCTGAACTACCTGAGCGTCACCGGACGGGCCAAGAGCATCGCGTCGTTCGCCGAGAAGGCCGGTCGTTCCAATGGCGAGGTTCCACTCTTCACCGACCCGACAGCCCAGATCGGCGACGTCATCGGACTACGGGTCATCACCTACGTACACAGCGACGTCGCGTCGGTGGCGGAACTGCTGGCCACTGAAGCCGTGGTCATCGAGGACCGGGACATGGGCGAAGTGACCGCCCGCGAAGGCGGTTTCGGGTACTCCAGTCGGCACCTGCAGATCCTGCTGGACCCGGATGAGCGGGCGGCTCACCCCAGCATCGGAGATCGGCAGATCCAGGTACAGATCCGCACAGTGCTGCAGCACGCCTGGGCGGAGTTCGAGCACGACATCCGCTACAAAGGCACCATCCCGCAGGAACAGCGAGCCGACCTCGACCGCCGATTCACCTTGGCAGCCGGGCTGCTGGAGCTGGCCGACCAGGAGTTCTCCACAATCCGCCAGCGGTTGCAGGAGGGTGTCCGCGAGACCGACGCGCGCACGGCCGACGATGATCCCCGGATCAGCCCGCAGGAACTCGCGGCGTTCCTGGCGGGGGAGTACGCCGACGCCAGCTGGTCACGCCCGGAGCAGTACGCCTGGATCGCCGGCCTGGTGCTCGAGCTGGGCATCACCTCGCTGGCCGAGCTGGCCGAGACCATCCGCGCGGTCGACGCGACGACAATCGACGCCCGGATGGACTACCGCAATCCGGCGGGCGCCGTACGCCGCCTGGACGACGCGCTACTGCTCACCCGCGGCGAGCGGTATGTGCGGCTGCACGGCAACGAGCATCGCGTCGATCGACTGCAACGACGCCTGGCCAAGATCAGCGTGCCGAGCTGACTGCTGCTTCAGCCGGAGTTCGCGGTCGGCGGACTCGCCGATTTGGATGACGTCGAGGAGCCGGAGGGCTTCGTGGAGCTGGGTGGCGTGCTGCTCGGTGGCGGGCTGCTCGGTGGCGGGCTGCTGGACGTGGAAGTCGGCGGTGGCTGCGTGAACGTCGACGTCACCGTCGCGGTCGTGGGCTTGAGTGTGCCGATCGAGAGGGTGATCACCGAGTTCACCGCGACCTTCTGCCCGGCGTTGTCGACCGTGACGACCTTGCCCACCAGGCTGGAGTCGGATGTTTCGACGTTCTGGATCGAGGAGTACAGGAATTTTGCGCGTAGCTCGGTCTGCGCAGCGGCGCTGGTCTTGCCCTTGAGATCGGTCGGCACGGTGACCTGACCGTCGCTGACGTTGAGCACGATCTGCGTTTTCGGTGCGGTGGAATTGGTCGCCGCCGGCGTGGTGCTGGCGACCTGCCCATCGGCGTACTGGGTGTCTGAGACCTTCTGCGGGCTGGGAACGACGTTGAGGAAGCCGGCGTTCTTCAGCGTCTGGGTGGCATCCGCCACGCTCTGTCCGGCGACGCTGGGTATCTGCCGGGAGTCCGGACCACTGGACACGTCGATGGTCACGGTGCTGCCAGATGGCGCGTCCGCACCTGCGACGGGAGTCTGCTTCACGACCTCGCCGACGGTGGCGTCATTGGTGACGTTGCGGACCAGGACCCCGAAATTGTCGGCCCGCAACGCCGACTCAGCGGCCCCCTGCTGCAGGTAGAGGACACTGGTCACCTTCACCGACTTGGTGCCGGGCGAATTCTGCGACACCACGTATCCGATGCCGAGGATGGCGAGCAACAGCGCCACGATCGCAGCGATCCAGATGGCGGTCCGCCGAGGTGGTGACTGCGATCCGTCGTACTCAGCCGTGTGGTCGTGTCGCTGCGTTGCCGGGACTGCCTGCGGCTGACGGTCGCCGACGTCACGGTTGCTGAGCGTTGCTGCCGCCGCCGCACTGAGCGGTTCGCCCGTGCGTGCCCGCTGCAGGTCCGCCCGGAAATCCGCCGCCCGTTGGTAGCGGCCCTCACGCGGTTTCTCCAGGGAGTGCAGGGTCACCGCGTCCATCGAGGGCGGCACCGACGGCTCGTACACCGATGGAGCCTTCGGTGGATCGGTGATGTGCTGGTAGACCAGGCTGACCGGCTCGCCGACGAACGGCGTACGACCGCTCAGCAGCTCGAACAGGACGCACCCGGCGGAGTACAGATCGGAGCGGGCGTCGACGGTTTCGCCCTGTGCCTGCTCCGGTGACAGGTAGCGCGCCGTCCCGACGACGGCCTGCGCCGAGGTCATGGTCGCGCCGGTGTCGGCCATCGCGCGGGCGATGCCGAAGTCCATCACCTTGACGCTGCCGCCCCGGGTCAGCATCACGTTGGCTGGTTTGATGTCACGGTGGACGATGCCCTTTTCGTGGGAGTAGTCCAGTGCCGACAGGATGCCCATCGCGATCCGCGCGGCCTCGTCGGGGGCCAGTTTGCCCTCCTCGTCGAGGATTTCGCGCAACGTCTCGCCCTCGATGTACTCCATGACGATGTAGGGCACGTCGACCCGGGCCCCGCCGGTCTCCAGGAAGACATCCTCGCCGGAGTCGTAGACGGCCACGATTGCATGGTGGTTCAGGCCCGCCGCGGACTGCGCCTCACGGCGGAACCGGGTGATGAACGAGGAGTCGCGGGCCAGGTCCGAGCGCAGCATCTTGATGGCAACAGTGCGTCCCAGTCGCGTGTCGTGGCCGAGGTGGACCTCGGCCATACCGCCACGACCGATGAGCTCACCGACCTCGTAACGACCGCCGAGGATGCGGGGGGTGTCGGTCACCGGAACTCCTTCGGCGACGCGCCGGGGTG
>JALYUK010000361.1 GCA_030853805.1 Actinomycetota bacterium
ATCGGACACCGCCCCGATCATGCCAGCAGGCGAATCACACCTACGCGAGAACGACGAGGCCGCGCCGTCTCCTGCGCGATCGGCTTGCGGCGGGGCTCAGGTCCGCATGCCCCGGGGTACGAGAGGAACATCGGTGGTCAATGTCGGCGGCGGTTGTGGCGTGCAGCCCGCCGGGTCGTCTTCAGAACGAAAGACGACCAAGTTCCGATGCGCAGGTCGGGCTGCGGAGGCCACGAGCAGCGCGTCGTAGCCCTCGTCGTGCAGGGCGTCACCGGCGTTTTGGTAGGCCGGCCACTGTTGCTGGGTCGGCTGTGGCGGCGGAAGGCCGACCCGGGCCAAGCGCGTGTCGCCGTCAAGTAATGCCACCCGGTCTAGGTCGATACGCCAGCGCCACAGGTCTCTGGGGATGGCCTGAGCAGGCGGAAGGCCGGTACCCGCCAGAGCGCGATACCACTCCGCCCACGCCGTGTCAGGCTCGTCGGCAAAGTACCAGGCCGCGACGGCTGCGCCGTGCTGCCGGCGGCCGTCGGCCGGCTGGGGCGGCTGATAGAACGGGTCCCGCCGTGCGGAATGTGCCGGACGAAGAAATCATGGACGCTACCGGTGTCGATGTCGAGGGGGGACAACTTAGGCGACGGGCATGTCTTCGAGCGACGCGACCAACCTGGACACGCTGCGGTAGTCGCCAGCGCGGATGACGTCGACGGGGCGTCGATCATCCAGACGTTCGATCGGCTTGATCAGCCAGATCGGGATGTAGGTGGGCTGCATGACCTGCGCGAGCCGCTCGACCAGAGACGTGAGCTCGAGGGCCCGGGCGGCATGCGCGCCATGCGGTGCCTGTGTTCCGCGTAACCACCGACGCGCGCTGCTCGGGTCGCCGCCGGTCGCATCCGCGAGATGTGCAGCGGTGAGGTGGCCGAGCTTCCCGACTCGCGCGATCTCGGCAGCCAACGGGGCGTGAGCGACAGCAGTCATGTCATCGACCGTACTGGAGCCGCCTGCAAGACGCTCGAAGACGCCCACCGCCCGGTGAAGGATTCTCCTCCGGTCAGCGATCGGTAACCGATCACAGATCGCTCCCGGAACGCTGATGAGCGATGGCCACCGCAGGCGCTGCAGAAACCGGTGGCGCAGACGAGCATGCTTTGACCTGCTTCAGCCACGCTGCGAACGCAGCGGCACCCGCGGTTTGACGCCCCGGCGAGACGAACCACATGCTCGCTCGGATCTGCTCGAGTTCAAGTCCGTCCTGCTCGGGGTCAGCGAGCTTCCAGGCCGCAGTCACGTCGAACAGGATCAGCGCAGGTCCGGCGGGTGTAGTGCGGCGCTCATCGGGCAGTCACCCGCCGTCTCGGCAGTTCACCGGTCTGATGAGGGCCGCGATCCGATGTCGGATCCCGAACCGGTCCCCTATCGGCCTGCGGTGACGGGTCGCAATCGCCGACCGATCAGCGTTCGGCATACGGAACGGCGCGCCATACGGACCTCTGCTACCGGCCGGGAATCGGTCGTAGCTTGAAGATCAGGATGCCGAGGTACTTGTTCATCCACTCCTGCTTGTGCGGATAGCGGCGCCCTGCGTCCTTGGCCAATTGCGGTTCGACTGCGGTTTCGATCCACAGCCCGGCTGCGCTGAACACGTTGAGCAGGTCAGAGATCGTGTACGTGCGCTTCGTGAGGGCGATCGCCTCGTTCCAGCCGGTGCGAAAGGTGTACTGGGCGTCGGAGAAGTATTCCTCGCCCAATGACGTTCCGTTCTGCTCGACCCGTTCGAGGGCGTATCGGATCGGTTGGGTTCTGGTGAGGAGGATGAATCCGTCGTCCGCGAGCAACTCCTGCGCAGCCTTCAAAGTGCGCACTGGATCCTTGGCGTAGCCGAACGACTGTAGGAACATGATGCGGTCGAACCTGCGACCGGCGAGCCCGTGCACCGCATGCGGTTCGGACAGATCGCCGCGGATCAGTTCCACGCCGGGCAGCGCCGTGGCGGGAAAGTTGCCACTGATATCGACACCGACAGAGTCGATCGCGCCGTCGCTAACCAGCTCAGCGAGCTTGCCTCCGTTGCCGCACCCGAGGTCGAGAATTGACCGTCCGGTGACATCGCCTAGAAGTTGGCGCTGTGCGGGCCACTCGACGAGCCGATCCAGGGAGTCTTCCTTGGATCGGGCTTGCTCGTAGTCCGGTGCAAGTTCCACCCACGTCTGGCTCGGATCCTGATGGGGTTCTGTGTGAGAAGTCGTCGTTTCCACTGAGTTGTCCGGCGTGGCCATGACACGCAGCCTAGTTTGCGATCTACTCGCGATGCCAGGGTGGAGGGTCCGTCTGGTGGTTCACCGGATAGCGGCATCATCACGCTGGCGGAACGTACGGCGTTGGGTTTGGACGATGGCGA
>JALYUK010000409.1 GCA_030853805.1 Actinomycetota bacterium
CGGCCGAGGGTGTGGACCCCTCAGCGCCCCAGCCGCTGGTGGTCGAGACCGACGCCATCAAGGATCCACTGCGGTTCGATCGGCTCGGCACCGGCGGTGAGGAGCGGTCACTCACCTATGAGCCACCGGTGACCGACGGCGAAGACGCTGCCCACGCAGGCGGATTCCCCGAAGGCAAGTCCTAGGACGTACCGCGGAACGGCATCACAACCAGGTGCCAGAGCTGGCCGCGGGCGGATAAGCGGCCGTACTGACGTGCACCGGTGCCGGACGCCAACGGCGCTGGGAAGCGAGTGGTCGACCCTGAGTGCTCGACGGCGAGCGGCCGTATTGCGTGCGGTCTGGACCGCAGGGAGAATCACTGTGCAACCGGCGAATGTCGCATCAGTCGGACCCCATGAGCGGTCGTCGGTGACGACACATCCGCTTGACCTCACCTACGGAGGATTCATGACCGAAACGCCGACCACCCCCACGCCGCCCGAGTCGTCGGAGGCGGTGGCGGAGGCGTCAGCTCCCCCGACCCCGGCTCCGGTGGTCGACATGCCGACCGAGCCGGCGCCCCCGGCGGCCCCAGCGGCGACACCCGCCCCGGCACAGACGAGCATGGCGGCGCCGCGAGGCCTCAGTTACGCGGTCGACATCGTGTTCTGCATCGACGTGACGGGCAGCATGCAGCCGATCATCGACGCGGTGAAGTCGAACGCGCTGCGCTTCTACGATGACGTTCAGACCAATCTCACCGACAAGGGTAAGAATGTCGACCAACTTCGTGTCCGGTTGATCGCTTTCCGCGACTTCGCAGCTGACGGTTCGGCGGCCATGGGGGAATCCCCGTTCTTCGCGCTCCCCACTGAGCGGGCCGGGTTCTCCGACTTCGTGAACAGCCTCATCGCCGAAGGCGGCGGGGACGCCCCGGAATCGGGGTTGGAGGCTGTGGCGCTTGCGATCAACTCGCCTTGGACGACGACCGGTGATCGACGTCGTCAGGTCATCGTCGTGTGGACCGATGCGCCAGCACAGCCGCTAGACGCCGCTGCGATACCTGTTGACCTGGCCGCCCGAATCCCGGCCGATTTCAGTGCGCTGACCGATCTCTGGGAGAACGAACAGGGCCCGATGGGGTCGAGTTCGAAGCGACTCATTCTGTTCGCGCCCGACGGCCCCGGCTGGAGCGACATTTCCGCCGTCTGGGAGAACGTCGTTCACAATCCCTCGCAGGCTGGCGGCGGGCTGTCTGAGGTCGACTATGGGACGATCATCGACTCCATCGGCAACTCGGTGTGAGCGATACCGGCAACGGCCAGAACTTGCCCGGTCCACGCGCGACACCCGGCCCGACACTCTCGTTCGCCTTCAATCTCGAGAAGGTCCCCGGGCACGGTGAGGACTCCGACCCGATCCTGCGTGACGGACCGGATCTGGGTCTGGTCGCGGTGTTCGACGGAATGGGTGGCGCCGGCGGGACCGTCTACGAGACACCCGACGGCCCACGAACCGGCGCATACCTCGCGTCACGAATTGCGCGCCAAGTGGTCGAACGGAGAATGCTCGAACTGCTCGAGCCGGACTGGAACCTCAACGGTGAAGCAGCCGCGCTGGACCTGCAGCGATCCATCCGTGCCGCGCTGACGCAAGCACTACATGACCTCAAAGCACCGGCCAGTGGGCTGCGCTCACGGTTGCTCCGTGCACTGCCCACCACGATGGCCTTGGTCGCGCTTCAGCGAACCCAGTCGGGAGGATCGACATGGGCCGGTCACGTGCTCTGGGCCGGTGACTCGCGCGCGTATGTCATTGAATCCACGGGGATCCGGCAGCTCAGTACCGACGACCTGCGCGACTCGAACGACGCCATGCAGAACCTGAGTCGCGACTCGGTGGTCAGCAACGCGATGTCGGCGGACACCGATTTCCACGTCAACTACCGTCGGGTCGAGCTCGAGGCACCTTTCCTCGTCGTCTGCGCCACCGACGGCTGCTTCGGGTATGTCCAGACACCCATGCACTTCGAACATCTCCTGCTCGACGAGCTGGCCAGAGCACGGAGCGCGCAGGCATGGTCGGAGGCACTCCAGCAGCGCATAGGCCTCGTCACCGGCGACGACGCCGCCATGTCCTTGCTCGGTGTCGGCGCCCAATTTCGGATGTTCCAGACACTACTCGCGCCGCGGTTGGCCGAGCTGGCCACCACAGTGGTGGCACCGCTCGACGCGCTCGCTCAGGCCGTTGAACAGGCCGAGAACGACCTCCAACGGGCACGCACACGCCAAGTCGAGACCACGTCCGAGGTTTGGAGTCGGTACAAAACCGAGTACGAGCGTTACCTGCGAGATCAGCCACCACCTGACGACGACGAAGGTAACCCTGGGACCGAGCCGGTCGAGCCAGCTGGAACTGGCAGCGAGCCCGCGACGGAGGCATCCTCGTGAAGGCTGGTGACACGATCAACGGGTACACGATCCTGGAGGACTTCACGGTCGTCGGTGCCGGGCTCAGCAAGTGGACGTTCGCGCAGCGCGGTGACCGCCAGTTCTTCATCAAAGAATTCCTCAGCCCCACCTATCCGGATGACGCAGCGCCTGGGAGCCCCAAGACCAAAGCGAAGAAGCGTGCCCGCTGCGCTGTCTTCGAAGCTCACCACACTGGCCTACAACGAGCACTGGCCCCGCTGTCGGCCTACGGTGGCAACCTCATCGTCACCTTGGACTTCTTCCGCTGGGGAGCGAAGTACTACAAGGTGACCGAGAAGGTCGATGCCGCCGGCCTGGACGAAGCTGACGTTGCCGCTCTCGACCTGCGCACCAAGCTCGTTCTGTTGAAGTCGGTGGCACACAGCCTCAAAATTTTGCACGACCTGCGGATCGTCCACGGCGATCTCAAGCCGAGCAACATTCTGATCAAGCGGACCGAACTGGGATACACCAGCAAGCTAATCGACTTCGACAACTCCTACATCGCCGCGGCTCCCCCACCGCCTGAGGAGATTGTCGGCACGATCAACTACTACTCGCCCGAACTCCTCGGATACATCCAGGAGAGCGGCGTCCCCGGATCCGCGCTCGGGGTGGCCTCGGACGTCTTCGCCTTGGGCCTGATCTACAGCCAATACCTGAGCGGTTCCCTGCCGACATTCGACGCCGCCGTTTTCCATGAACCAGCGGTCGCCGTGAGCAGTGGCGTGATTCTGCAGATCCCGCGGACCGGCGTCCCGGACGTCCTGGCCGACCTCGTCGACCAGATGCTCCTGGCCGACCCAGCCAGTCGGCCGACGACAGGACAAGTGCACACCACCCTGATGGCGTTCCGACCCCCGACCGACCCGACGCCCACCACACGCGCGGCCGCACTATCAAGCGCACTACGAGGACGCGGACTGCGTACGGCCGCGCCTGCCGCCACCACCCCCGTCTCCGCGCCGGCTGGCCGACTGATCGGCAAACTCGTGGGCAAGCTCATCGACAGGCCGAAACCGTGATCTGGCGATGCCGCGTCTGTGAAGGCGTCAACCAAGGCGGTCGGACGTGCGCGACCTGCGGGGCTCAGGTGCCCGCCACCGAACCGCTTCGAGCCGCCGCGCGTACTCACATCCCGAAGGCGATCCCGACGCGCGCACCGACGTCGCCGGTCCCACCCACTCCCAGTCGGCGTGAACTCCGTGAGATGCCGACCCCGGAGGACATGAGCCGCATGGACC
>JALYUK010000415.1 GCA_030853805.1 Actinomycetota bacterium
AGCCAGGTCCGCAACCCCGGGTCGCGGGTGGTGATCTCGTGGACCAGCTTCGCGAGCGTGTCCGTGCTGGAACCGATCTGCGTCCGCAGCGCTGCCGCGGCCGCTGCGGACGGAGCCAAACCCAGTACCTGGCCACCGCCCTCCACCCAAGCCATCGCAAGGGCGCGCATCGCCGTGGTCTTCCCAGCGCCGGCGGGCGCGATCCCGAGCTGCACGCGCGCACCGGACGTCGCCATCGCGCGCACCAGGCAGGCCTGCCCGGCGTTCAGGGTGACACCGTTGGCCGTGCTTTCCAACAGCGCGATATCCACGGCCAGGTCACTGACCGTCTGCCCGTCGGTGCGCCCCGCAGCCGCCACCAGGCGACGCTCAGCGTCCAGCACCGTCGTCGAGGTGAACAGTTGCGCGCCGGCGACGGTGTACACGCTGGACCCATCCCGGCGCCGCAACACGTCCGGCTCAACGATCTCGACCTCGCTCTCGGGTCGCGCCAGAGACGTAGAGATCGTCTCGCCCAGCGCCCGAGCGACCACCTGATCGACCAACCCCGGCATGTGGATCGGGGACGCTCCAGTGCTGCGGACCTGGCGTTCGGCTTCAGCGCGCACGTGCCAGACCTGCCAGGTCGAACGCCGGTGCTCCAGCTGCGCGATGACCGCCCGAGCGACCGCATCGACATCGACGTCGACGATCCAGCCCTGTCCCTGAGAGTGAGAACCTGGCGTGTAAGTGGCCAAGGTGGTGTTGAGCATGGCGGCGAGCCCAGGTTCGCCACCGAGTACCTCCCTGGCCTGCTGGCTCCATGTGTTCCGCTGCTCATCCAGGCTGCGTGGTTCGTGTTTGGGATCACGGGTTTCCAGGGTCGCCTGCTGCGCCAGGTGCACCGACTCGATCGGGGTCGGGGGCCGAGAATGTATGCGTTGGAATTCCGTCGCGAGCTGGCCGCGTCGCTGCTCAATGCTGGCACGGCGGGCGGACCATCGTTGGTTCAGCGCAGGCTCGACCCCGACCACTTCGCGGATCGGCCGCTTGCGTAGATCGCCACCATCACGTTCCTCGAACCGCAACCCCAGGCCCTCGTGTAGGTGCGCCTCCAAGGCGGTGTTGTACGTCTCGGACGCGGCCACGGTTGCTTTGAACAGGACCCGACCGTCGATCGCCAACCACGCCCCGTCGGCTGTTTGCACCTTGTTGGCCACGGCCACATGAGTGTGCAAATCGGGGTCACCCGCCCGACTGTCCCGGTGCGTAAAGGCCGCGGCGATCAGGCCGATCACGTCGACCTGCCGGACGCCGTTGGTGCCCTGGCGGGTATACAGCGCGTGCTGTTCCAGGAACACCAAGGCGTCCTTCACGGCGTGCTGGTGGGCGCGTTCGATGCGCGCCGCAATGGCCGGGTCCGCGATCGCCCACAGCGTGGACACCGACTTGACCGGACTGAATGTCAAGTCAAAACCCGCGACCGCCTGCGTTCTCAGGCGTGAATGTTTCGCGATCGTCGCAGCCAGTTCACGGGCATCTTGAGGGTCGCGGCCGTGCTCAGCCCGAAAAAACTCCCGCGCGACCTCCGTACGGACACGCGCACGTTCCGCGGCAGGAACGGGCCAATCGGCCGGCACCCCATCGGCCGTGTTCAGGCCCGCCAAGCGACTGGCCACCTCACGTCGGTAGGCAGACACATCGCCGGTGTACACCTTGAACGGAACGCCAAGACGCGTGACAGTCCGGTAGTCACGATCGGTCAGATCCGGGCCCTGCAACCTCTCGCGGCGTTCGTGCGCGAGCGGGTGATGACCCGAACCGAACAACGCCTGCATCTGACCCGCGGTCACCGCGTCACCGGCTGACAGGCCATCGATCCCAGCCATTCCGGAACCCACCCATACCCCAGGTACCTCACCCTTCTCGGTGTAATACGACGCCAAGCCGGTGTGGCCCTTGTCCGTGGCGTCCAGGACGGCAACCTGGCGGGTCAAATAGTCGTATCCCGAGCCCGCCGTCAGCTTGTGGATACTCATCGTCACACCCGCCCGAAGGACGGGCAGGCCATCGTGGCGGTCGGTGATTGAAACTGGTATCGCCGGGAATGCAAGAGGTGTGTAGGACTCGGGAGTTTTGATTTTCGCGGGGGTACGAGGTTCGCAGCCGACGCGCCTGGGTGGTGTCCGCTGGAAAGGTGGCGCAGCACTTCAGAGTGCGATGGTCCTGCGCGAGAAGGGTGCACTTCTGATGGGCAAACAAACGATCAAACAGCGGGCTCGGCGTGCGGCACTGGACGCGCAACCCAGGCGGCGCGCCGAACACGCCGAGCGTGAACGCAGGCTGAACCGGCTCGCGGTGAAGGTTCTTGTTGCGATCCGCGAACGCGACCAGGCGGTAGCGGATGCTGACCAGCGAGCAGGGAAAGCACTGGCCGAGATGGTAGAAGCTGAGGGGCTCACAGCACACGATGCGTCCCACTGGTGCGGTGGCGGGGTAAGCGCCCGAGAAGTCGCACGGCTGCGACGTATCGCAACCGCGGACAGCACGGAAACCGAGGCTGCCAAACCGGAAGACATCGATGCCCGAAAGAGGTAGGCCGCGACCACGCCGACACCGATGCCGTGAGAAGCGTCGACATGCAGCGAGCGCCCGATTCCTGGGGTGACCAAGTCGGCTCGACTCGCGGTGCGCTGGGACCGTCGTAGTCAGTCGGGGGAGCGAGTGTTCTGGATCGTGGGAAGTGCACGCTGTGGAGGCCGATTTATTCGCTGTTGGGCTGGTCACAGGGGAGGAATAGTTCGAGAGGGTCCCGGGGCATCCAGCTCAATGCGAACCTGCTGCGTCAGCGGTTGCGGTTTGCCGGCGGCACTCCGGATCGTCGTTGGAGGATCCGCTTACGGCCATGGAGTACAGAGGACTTTTGGCGTCTGCGTGGACGACCGTTGAACCGGCGCCTGCCCTACGGTCAAGACATGTCGAAACAGACCACTCTCTGTGTCCGGACCGGCAGCACTGGCCAGGACCGCGCCCTTCAGGTAGCCACGATCCGCGTGCCGGCCGGCGCGGCCCCCGACCCTGGTCGCGCCAGCAGGCCCAGCCTCCCTGTGCGGGGCCACACTGCCCGTGCTCACCGTCGCCTACGGGCTTGACCGGCGACCAGGTTGGGCAACAGCGCCACTGGACAGGCCCCTTGGGGCTCACGCGGACCGACCGCAGGTCAGGCGTGGTAACCGAGCAATTGCCGTGGACCGTGCTGGTGGTCCTGGCTGCGGCGGTCTTCACCGCGATCACCACCGAAGTACTGCCGGTGGGGTTGCTACCGGTGATCGCCACCGGGCTGCACACCAGCCAGTCCCGGGTCGGTCTGCTGGTATCGGCCTATGCCATCGTGGTGGCACTCGGCTCGATCCCGCTTACCGCGTTCGTTGCCCGCTGGCCACGGCGCAATGTGCTGTGCGCGTTGCTGGTGATGTACGCGCTGAGCAACGCGGTCATGGCCAGCGCCGGCGGGTACTGGGTCGCTTTCGCCGCCCGACTGCTGGGCGGGTTGGCCCATGCCGGGTTCTTCTCCGTTGTGTTCGCCGCAGCCATCAATGTCGCCCCGCCCGGGAAGCAGGGTAGGGCTGTCGCGTTCGTGGGCGCCGGCAACGCCGCGGCCCTTGCGCTCGGCGTTCCCCTCGGGACCGCGGTCGGCACCGCCATCGGCTGGCGCTGGGCGTTCGCCGGTTGTTCCATCACCATGCTCGTGTTCGCAGTGCTGATCGCGTTGGTCCTGCCCACCACGCAGCCACCACCAGCCCACATAGCCCATCTGTCGCTGCTGACAGCAGCCCGGTCACGCCCCCTGCTCATCGTCGCCGCCCTCGTCATCGTGCTCACCCTCGGTCACTACACACCCTTCACCTACCTCAGTCCGCTGCTGCAGAACGCCGGGGTCAACGCTGCCAGCGTGAGCCCAGTCCTACTCGGTTACGGCGCCGCTGGCATCCTCGGTCTCCTGCTGTCCGCAGTCATCGCCGATCGCCACCCTCGGCGCGGACTACTAGCCACTGCCGCACTCACCGCGACCTGTCTGCTCGCCCTCGGCCTGGCCCCCCACCACATCGCCACCATCACGGCCGTCCTCGCATGGGGTTTCGCTTTCGGCGCCCTGCCCACCCTCATTCAGGCCGTTGCACTGCGCGCCTCCCCACGGGCCCCCGACGCAGGCCCCGCCGTCGTCAACGCCAGCTTCAACGTCGGTATCGCCGGCGGCGCTTTTATCGGCGCACGCGAGCTACTCATCACCACCCCGCCTGCTGTAGCCCTCACCGGCGCCACACTCACCGCCGCAGCCCTGGTTCTACTTCTGCTCACCTCGGTGGACCACGAACGGCGAGAGCGCCCGCAGTAAGTCCATCGCTGCTCCTTTCAAGGAACGACAGCCAACGCGCCCGCACCCCCATCAGCGACTGCCGCGCCCATCCGGCATTTGTCGTAACGGGATCCGCATACGGACTGCGTGGGGCCCGGTCGGGTGCGAGGCGGTGCCACTGGGGCGCTGACGACTTCTCGGGATGGCATCCGGTTGCGACAGCTTGGCCGTATTTCATCAGCGCGGGTCACGTCATGGTGGTCGCGACGATCGCTAGTACTGCTGCGATCAGACCGGTGGTCTGTAGCCGGGTCCACTGTTCCCCCAGCATTATTCTGGCCAGCACGACGGTCACTGCTGGGTAGAGCGAGGTGATGACAGCTACCAGTGACAATTGGCCGTACCCGGTCGCTGTCAGAAAGAGCAGGTTGGCGCCGCCGCCGACGATCCCAGCCACCAGCAGGGGCACCGCGCACGACCGAAGCTGACCGCGGTGGCGTGGGCGACCTACCCACCCAAAAGGCAGCACCAGCAGCAGGGACACCCCGCCGCTGGGCAACAACGGCCATGCCCCGCTGCTGGTGCCGGCCCGGTCCAACGCGATAAACAGGACCGCGAACCCCACACCGGACAGCGAACCCCACAACAACCCGTTACCGCGCTGCCCGGTAGATGCGGCAGCGCCCTGGGAGGGTTGGGATTCACCGCGCGAGACCAGGGCGATAGCAACGACCGCTATACCAATCGCTGCGACTGCCAGGATCGAGAGGTGCTCCCCGCCGGCGAGCCCGGCGGCAACGGG
>JALYUK010000416.1 GCA_030853805.1 Actinomycetota bacterium
GTATCTAACCCCGCCGCTCGAGCCTGGACCCTGCCGCTCGATGAAGAGGCGGGCGCTACTTCTTCTCGCGCCCGGCGATCCTGGCGACGTTGACCGCGAGTTCCAGCAGAATCCGCGCGACTCCCACGACCAGGATCAGCCACGCCAGGTCCGCCAGCGTGTTGACCAGCGCCGAACCGGTGCCCATGTTGCTGACCGAGTACTGGCCGTCGCCCCGGCTGCCGAAGTTGAAGACCAGGTTGGCCAGGAAGTGCAGCACTGCCCACACAACCGTCACCAGAAAGACCAGGGACGCGAGCTTCTCGGTCAGCGACTTCTTGAATGCGAAGTCGCTGATGAGTGCCCCGACACCGTCGCCCGCGCCGCTGACGACCTGGCCGACCTGAGCCTGCGCCTGCTGACCGAAGGAGTTCTGAGTGCCCTGTTGGCCCTGGGTGCCCTGTTGTCCAAAGCTGCCCTGCGGGGCGGCATATCCGCCGGACTGCTGCTGCGGCTGGGCCCAGCCCTGCTGACTCTGCTGCTGGCGATCGTCCGGCCCGCCCTGCGCGACGTGTCCGGGAGCTTCGCTGTGTCCGGCTGGCTGTCCGTAACCGGCCGGCTCCTGCTGATCCGGGCGGCTGTAGGACGCCACCGGCTCGTAGCTGCCTGAGTAGCCCGACTGCTGAGAGCCTGACTGCTGTGATCCGCCGGCCTGCGAAGACTGCGGCTCGGAAGATTGCGGCTGCGCGGATTCAGGCTGGGAGAACTGCGGCTGGGAGAACTGAGGGTTTGCGCTCGCCCCATCGGTGTACCCGTGCCCTGCGGACTGGAAGTCGTCCGGCTGACCGCTCTGGCCGTTTCCGTACGCACCGTTCTGCTCGTCGCCTTGGACGTTGGACTCGTTGTCGAAGGGCGCGTCGACCTGCTGGTCGGCGTCCTGCTGCTGGTCCTGCTCCCAGCCCTGGCCGAGGCTGTTGGGGCGGTTGAAACCGCCGGACTGGTTTCCGGACTCGTCGCCGTTGCTTGGATGTGACATCGGACCTCCTGGGATCGGTTTCTGGCTCTATCGTGCGCAATTACTGCGGTGATTGCCACCAGTGTCGCCCCGATACGCGACCAGCTCACGACGTCGAATGCTCGGCGCGCCGTTCGAATTGCTTGTGAAAGTGTTCACTATCACAAGCACTACCCCTGTACCGAGTGGATTCCAGACGCCAGGACGTTCATCATGGTGGTGGCTGTCGCTGAGTCGTTGCGAGGCTCTGCACCACTTTTTTTCCGCGAGAGGGACCTCATGGCGAGCGCGCTGTATCGACTGGGTAGCACGGCATACCGGAAGTGGCCGTACTTCATCATCGGCTGGTTGGTGGTGCTGGTCGGTTTCGGTGGACTGTCCCAGGTGATCAGCAAGCCGTTGGTCGACTCCTTCTCGATCCCGGGCATCCCGTCGCTGCAGGCGCAGTCGTTGCAGCAGAAGCTCTTTCCTGGCACCGGCAACGCCGAGAACTCAGCGGACGTGACCGTCGTGGTCGCGGCGCCGAAGGGCCACACCCTCAAAGAGGCGAAGTACACGAACGCGGTAAACGCGCTCATCGCGAATTTGGAGAAGGCCCCGCAGACCGGCACCGCAACGCTGCTCAACCCGGTCAAGGCGTCGGCCGCACAGTACAAACAGGCCACCGAAGGTGCCGCCAAACAGGGCACCCCGAAGGCCGTCGCAGACCGTAACGCCAAGGCGCTGCTGCCGTTGTCACCGGATTCGCGGATCGGCACCATCAGCTTCGCGTTCAAGGTCGCGACCGTCGCGGACGTCAAACCGGCCACTCAGGACGCAGTGCTCGCCGACCTCGCCACGGCCCGCAAGAGCGGGTTGACCGCCGAGGTCGAAGGTTCCGGCATGCAGGCCGCCGTCGATCCCGGTGGCAGCAGTGAGTTGATCGGCGTGGCGTTCGCCGCCCTGGTGCTGATCATCACCTTCGGCTCGCTCGTCGCGGCCGGTATGCCGATCGTGTCGGCGTTCGTCGGTGTTGCGATGGGCACCATCGGGGTGCAGTTGGCGACTGCCTTCTTCACCATCGGCACGACGACGCCGATTCTCGCGACGATGATCGGTCTCGCGGTCGGCATCGACTACACGCTGTTCATCCTGTCCCGCTATCGCGCCGAGCTGCGTAATACCGACGATCGAGCGCATGCAATGGGGTTGGCCGTCGGCAAGGCCGGCACCGCGGTGACGTTTGCCGGGCTGACCGTGATCATCGCGCTGGTCGCGCTGTCGGTGGTGCGCATCCCGTTCCTGACTGCGATGGGTCTGGCAGCTGCCGGCACCGTGTTTTTCGCCGTACTGGTCGCGCTCACGCTGCTGCCCGCGATCCTCGGCATCTTCAAGTCCAAGGCGTTCGGCGGTGCCATCCGCAAGCGTGAGGACAAGGAAGACGCCGACGGTCGCTCGGTCAACAACGGCACCCGGTGGGCCGGCCTGGTCGGTCGCAAACCGGCAATCGTTGTCGCCCTGGTCGTCGTCGTGCTGGGCGTGATCGCCGTGCCGGCCGCCGGCCTGCACCTGGCTCTGCCCAGCGACTCCACCGCTGCCAAGTCGACGACCCAGCGCAAGGCCGCGGACCTGCAGGCACAGGCGTTCGGCCCCGGTCGCGCGGCTCCGTTGCTGATCGTGGTGGACGGCACCAAGATCAACGGCAATGCGAAAGCGCACACGGCCGAATATGGCAAGGTCGTGAAGTGGGCAGCCACCAAGAACGACGTGCTCAACGCTCAGATCATCGGCGTGAACAAGGCCAGCACCGGTGCCCAGATTCTGGTGACACCCAAATCCGGCGCTGACGACGACGCGACAGTGACACTGCTGCACGCGCTGCGTGACACGCAGGCCAGCATCCAGCAGCAGACCGGGACGACGGTAGGCGTGACAGGCGTCGTGGCCATTCAGACCGATGTGTCCGACCGACTGACCAACGCGCTGCCGCTCTACCTGGCGGTTGTCGTGGTGCTCGCGTTCCTGGTGCTGATGGTCGTCTTCCGCTCGATCCTGGTGCCGCTGATCGCGACGCTCGGATTCCTGCTGTCGGTGCTCGCCACGATCGGCGCGACCGTCGAGGTCTTCCAGAAAGGTCTCTTCGGGCTTGTCGAGGGAGCCCCGCTGGTCAGCTTCATGCCGATCATCCTGATCGGGATCGTCTTCGGGCTGGCAATGGACTATCAGGTCTTCCTGGTCACCCGCATGCGTGAAGCGCACGTGCACGGGATGTCCGCGCAGGAGGCCATCGTCGACGGATTCCGTTACGGCGGTCGTGTCGTCGCGGCTGCTGCGACGATCATGATCTCGGTCTTTGCGGCGTTCATCCTGCAAGGTGCGGCGTTCATCCAGTCGATCGGGTTCGCGCTCGCAATCGCGGTCTTCTTCGACGCGTTCATTGTGCGTATGACGCTCGTACCGGCCCTGATGTACCTGCTCGGCGAGAAGGCCTGGTGGATGCCGGTGTGGCTGGACAAGATCCTGCCGAGGGTCGACGTGGAGGGTGAGAAGCTCACCGGAGCGGGCGCACCGCACTCCCAGCGTCAGCCTGCGCATCTGGCGGAGCCGGAGGACGCCACCGGAGGGGACGCACCGCAGGCCCAGCGTCAGCCCGGGCATCTGGCGGAGCCGGAGAACGCCTCCGCCTGAGTCCGTTGTCTGCTGACTGCCCCGATGTGCTCCTACTGGTCGCGCATCGGGGCAGTGTGCGTCTGGTGTCCGGTTCGCCGACTCGCTCCGTCCCGTCCGGGAGGAAGGTCGGTCTCCTATCGGCGAGAATGGGGGCGTCCGGTGCGCAGATTCCTCCCGGACGGCACATTTTTTCGCGTGGGTCCCCTCGAACGGAAGGTTTTATCGATGACGCAGGACGCTTTGGAGCAGTTTCTGGCGGGTGCGGTTGTCGATGACGCCGTGTTTGCGTTGCGACCGGACTATCGGGCGCTGCTGCTCGCGGTGGACGGCGTCGTCCCCGGGCCCAGCGACGACGCGAGCGAGGCGCTGCTCCTGGCGGCCGAGACCGCAGCGGACGAGGCGATCACCGACTGCCCGATCGAAGAGCTGCCGCATGTGGCGGCCTGGCGGGATGCCTACCGCAGCTTCGGCGTGAAGCCGCAGCGCACCCGACACAGCCTCGAAGCAATGCTGCGACGCGTGGAGGAGGGGTTGCCGCGCGTCAACCGCCTGACTGACATCTACAACTCGATCAGCGTGCGCCATCAGATTCCGATCGGTGGGGAGGACCTGCAGCAGTACGACGGGTCGCCGCGACTTGTCCGGTCGGCCGGCAACGAGCCTTTCGACACCGTCGTCGGGGGCATGAAGATGATCGAGCACCCCGACAATGGTGAAGTGATCTGGCGCGATGACACCGGCGTGACATGCCGCCGCTGGAACTGGCGGCAGGGTCGTCGTACCGCACTGAGTGAGGACACCACGTCCGCACTCTTCATCCTCGACATCTTGAAGCCGATGAGCGACGAGGCGGCTGAGGCTGCTGCGGACGAGTTGCTGGCTGAGCTCGGGCCCGACGTGCGCTCAGCGCGCCGC
>JALYUK010000422.1 GCA_030853805.1 Actinomycetota bacterium
ACCCAGTACAGGCCGAAGGAGGCTCGGGCGATCCCCTCCCAGCTGTTGGCGCCCTCAGTGCCGAAGCTGGCGAACTTGTCCGGACCCACCAGTACGGTAGCGGCGTAGGTGGTGAAGATGTAGATCACGCCGATCGCTAACGTGGCGCCGACGATAGCCCGGCGAATCGTGCGCCGGGGGTCCTTTGCCTCCTCTGCCAATGGCGCGGCCGCTTCAAACCCGGAGAACGCCAAGATCGTGTAGACCGATCCCGCGATCACCCCTGAAATACCCGCGTACGCCTTGGGGGTGTGGGAGGTACCAAACACGCTCAACGTGTTGTGCGAACCCGCTTTGAAGATGAAGAAGATCGCCAGGATGACGAACACGATGATCTCGAAAGCACCCAGAATGGTGCCGAACTTCGCCGAGGCCTTGACCCCGAAGAACGCGACCGTCGCGATCAGGATGGCGCCCAAGACCGCCCACGGCCACCACAGGTCCGCCGGGTACCCCGACCACTCCAAGTGCACGGTTGAGGCCGTGGTGAACCCCAGCTGCAGCAACAAAAGGGTCGGCACCAACGCTTCGACGAACACGTACCCCCACGCGACCAGGAAGCCCACGATCGGATGCAGTCCGCGGCTGGAGTACGTCGCAACACCCCCCGCAGCCGGTAGGAAACTAGCCAATTCACCAATCGAGAACGCCGCGAACAGACACGCGACCATCGCCACAACAACCGCTAACGGCAGGGCGCCACCGGCGAACGCCGCACCAGCCGGGATCGAGGCAGCGATCGCGGCACCTGGGGCCATCGCGGTGATGCTCTGGAACAACACATCCCGCAACCCGATCGCACCATGCTCTAGTTCACTGGAGGACGTCGTTGAAGCCACAGCGCGCACCGCCTTAACCGATTCCCGAAATGGTTTGGTGAGCAGACCATAAAGGCGTTGTTGCATCCGCGCAAGGGGTCAGCGCGAACGAATCCGATCTCTCGTTGCCCGCGCCAGGGTCGCGCGAACCTCTTCGGTCGTAATGGCGAAATGACGTCGCCCGACCGCCCACGCCGCGTCCGGGTCACCCTCCACCACCGCTAGCGCTAGCTCCCGGTGCTCTGGCAACGCCTTCTCATAAATCGATGTCGTGAAGGGCTCCAGCGAGAAACCCAGACTCGCCTGGGCCAGCAGGCTCTCGCGTAGCTCCAACAATTTTTGATTATGCGTTGCCGCCGCGACGGCGCGATGCAACCGCAAATCAGCAACCTGAGCCGCGCGCAGATCCGGCGCCTGCTCATAACTCTCTAGCGCGTCCCGGATAGCCCGCGAATCGGCGCAATCGCGCCGCTCAGCAGCCGTACGCGCCACCGTCGCCTCCACCAAATGCCGCAAATCCATCAACTGCTCCAGCTCAACCCAGCGCTCCCCCACCGCACGCTCCACCGACTCCGCCGTCGCCTCACCCCACGAATCACGCACAAACGACCCACCCGCGCGACCACGACGAACCTCCACCAGACCCGCATCAACGACACGAGCGATCGCCTCGCGCACCGTAGAGCGGCTCACCCCCAAAGACTCCGCAAGATCCCGCTCCGCCGGCAAACGCTGCAGCGGCTGAAACTCACCCAGCGCAATAGCAGTAATGATCTGATGGGCCAACAGCTCAGCCGTCGTCTCCCGATGAGTCGGACCCAAAATATCCACCGCAACCACGCCCTGATCCTGACCTTCCGACATGCATCGCACTGTAACCGCGCGCAAGCCCAGGCGACCCTGATCAAAGACGCGCACCACCACGCGCGAAGGGGATGTCCTAACCACAACGCAATCGATCTACCCACCGATGTCTCACGAACCCCGGCGGGCATGACATTGACGCGGACACGAGTTCCGTTACAAACCTGACCTGGAAGAACACGCGCCCACTCAGGGTGTCTCGCGAACGATCGTCACCGCGACAAGTCATTCACGTAGTCATGCTGCTCGCAAAAACGGCTTAGGGGGCCTGGCGGGCGTGTTCCCACGGGACCGCATCGGCAGGGTCACAGGTCAGCGCGGTGACATAGTCTTCCAACCGATCCAGCAGGGCTTCATATTTAGCCACGTTCAGCAACACCCCAACAGGCTCATGACCGCACGCAATGAACACTTCCTGCTGGGTTGCTTCCACCAACAAATGGTGCAAGGTAGCCCGGGCATCGGTCATTGATACAACACGGTCCATCACCGTTCAAACCTCCCTGTAGATCTCCCGGCGGTACCCGACGTGCCGCACATCCACCACGTGCACGCCCTCGTTGATGACATACACAATCCGGTAATCATCAACCCGCACCCACCACCCATCCACACCAATACGCACACGACCCCCGGTAGCGACCCGCAGCTTGCGGCAGCCGCGCGATCGCGGGTTGTGACCCAACGCGGTAATCACCTCTTTCAGCCGTTCTCGCTGTCGAGACTCAATACTCGCTAACACTTTCACCGCTGCGCGTTGAACGGTGGCCGAATACGACACCCCCACACTGCAAAAAATCCAACCCATCCCCGCACGCACCAACCCCAAGGGATTCGCGTTGCTTGAAAGGACGTGGATCTCTGAACGTGCATCGCGCGGGGCCGGGGTAACGCGACCGGGCAGCGGTTGAGCAACTGAGACCACGTTGATCAGCCCCAGCGGAACGGGGTTCATCGCGTACCTGCGAGGAGCCACCAGCCCACACTCTGCCCATCGCAGCCACCCCGGTAGGCGTGAACCGGCCGCTCTTGGTGGGGACCACAACATCGGTCCGGGCGCGCAATCGCACTCCCCTCACGGCGCATGGGCAGTGCCGCACACACAGGCCCCCGGAGCCGGAATGTTTGCCAACACATTCGGGTATGCCCAGTCAGTGAGCGAACGGATTCAAGAAGTGACGCGCCGGCCGGCGATCAGGTGCGGTATCGACCACTGCAGCACGCAGTCGGTCGGCCCATGGCTCCACCCATGGCTCCACGAGGCGCTCGGTGCGAGGGGCCTGGTCACTGGTGGGACCGGTTCGCGCGCACCTCGCGGGCAGCGTTTGTGTTGACACGTCCTGTGATTGCCCGGTTCACAGCGGCCGGGTCTGGAGTGTTGTATAGCTCGTTTCTGCTGTCGTACCTGACAGGTGCCCAAGGTCATATCGCGTTTATCAGCGAGTTGGAACGGCCCGGGGCCCCCTACGCAGGGTGGTACCGGGCCTCGGACCTGGGCGCGGGCGTGCTGATGGTGGCGCTGGCATGGCTGTGTTGGTCACGACCACAACAGCCCATCACCCGGTGGGCGCTGGTAGCGGTCTCTGTCACCGGGATCGGTTCCATGCTGGATGCCACCTCCACCATGGACTGTGCCCCCACAGTCCGAAGCACTTGCGACATCACCGATCACACTGTCACCGGGCTGATCAGTCAACTGTTGTCCGGGCACACCGTGACTGGCCTGGTGGGCTTCGCCGCCGCCGGGATCGGCGCCGGGTGCTGCGCACGCGCTGGATGGCAGACACGAGAAACAACCCGGCGCATCATGGTCACCGGAACAACACCCCCGCTGCTGCACCAGGCCGCGTCGGCTCACCGGTGGATGCGAGCCCATATTGTGCTCGCTGCTGTGATCGGTACCTGTGGCCTCCTCGACGTCCTCTTCCTTCTCACCCACACTAATGACGTCGCGATCGTCGAGCGGGTACGGATCCTCGCAGTCTCAGGATGGATCGTCCTGATTCCCTGGATCATCCACGCAGTCCCCCAGGACCACCACGCCGGCCACCGTCGCACCACCGAAAAATCCGCAAAGACCGCCACGTAGGCCAGGAACGCCCTGGAAGATCCCTGATGAAGAAAAACGAAGGCAGTATCGGCGTCAACGCCCGCTGAACATCTTTTCGATTACCTCAGCGATGTTCGTCACCTACCGCAGTACTTCGCCACGATGCACCACGCGGAACCCGCCGAGGGAGAAGGAGAAGCGGTCCACGTGGTAGCCACCCTGAACGGCGCGCGTGTAGAAGGGCAAGCCTGGTTCCGGATCGATGAACAGAACAAACACCTGGAATGGGGCGCTGAAGGCGGCAGTAGCTACCGGGGATCCCTGCACGTCACCGGGAACGAACACACCTGCACGGTGACAGTCACCCTGCACACCGACCACGGCAACAGCGTCCAGATCAACGAGGGCATCACCACCATTCTGAACAAAACACAACACCTCATCGACGAAGGCCTCGCACCTTCCTGCTATTAACAACCCCCATCCACTGCGTCAAGGAGCACAACAAGATGTCGGCCATCCTGTTTGGGTCCATTAGCACCATCGCTGACACCTCCGAGCTGCAGCGCGAAGCATTCAACAAAGCCTTCGCCGCCCACGACCTGGGATGGATATGGTCACGCGCGGACTACCAGTCCATGTTGACCACCAGCGGAGGACGCGCCCGGATCGCGGCCTACGCCCGCTCTCGAGGGCAGCGCGTCGATGCCCAAGCGGTCCACGCCACCAAAACCGAAATGTTCGCCCACGACGTCGCGAACATGCAGATCACCGCCCGCCCACACGTCGGCGAGGCCATCAGCGCAGCCCACGCCCACGGGATCAAAGTCGGGTTGGTCACCACGACCTCCGCGCGCAATATCAGCGCCCTGCTCGACGCGCTGCACCCACACATCACCCCCGACATGTTCGACATCATCGTTGATGGCAGTGACGTACAACACCGCAAACCCGCCGGCGACGCCTACCGGTACGCGCTACTATGCATGCGGGAAAAGGCCACCCATGCCGTCGCGATCGAAGACAACATCGACGGCGTCACCGCCGCGCACGCCGCACACCTGACCTGCCTCGCCTTTCCCAACCAGAACACCACCGGACACGACTTCACCCACGCTCACCACCACATCAACCAGATCAACTTTACCGACCTGGCCGACCTGCTCCCAGAGCATTGAGCTGCCCACTGCGGTGAACCCCGTTAACGATCGGGTCAAGACCACTGCATGGGTAGTCCCCGATTGTCCTGCTGTCGAGCGGCAGAGTGGCGTGGATGATTTCGTGAAGGTCCGATCGCTGCGATCTCAGCCAAGCCTTTATGGACAGGCCGCACCCCGGTCAGGCTCACGCCGCCATAACCAATGGTCCCACTCGATGGTGCGCATGGCGGTTTCCCCGCTTTCGGCGAGCTCACGTGCTGCGTCTGGGTACGGATCGCCGGCCGGGGGATCAATGTCATCGTTTGAACTGCCCTGGCCGGCGGGTACTGGCAGGTGGGACGTCAGTCATGTGATCGTGCTCCTCCGGCGGAGGGTGAATACGGTCGACCAGTACGACGTCTTGAGAGCTAGACCATCGCGCATGATTAAGGAGAGGTGTTTCCCGTGCGGGCTTTGACGTGGCAGGGCAAGGAAAACGTGAGTGTCGAGACGGTCCCGGATCCGCGGATCCAGGAGCCGACTGATGCGATCATCAAAGTTACCTCGACCGCGATCTGCGGTTCGGATCTACACCTGTACTCCGTGCTGGGAGCGTTCCTACACCCCGGTGATGTCCTGGGCCACGAAACGATGGGCGTGGTTCAAGAAGTAGGAGCAGACGTCCACCACATCGCACCAGGGGACCGGGTCGTCATCCCGTTCAACATTTCCTGCGGGCACTGCTGGATGTGCAAACGCGGACTGATGGCCCAATGTGAGACCACCCAGGTTCGCGAGCAGGGCAAGGGAGCCACCCTCTTCGGCTACACCGATCTTTACGGCGCGGTGCCCGGTGGACAGGCGGAATACCTGCGGGTCCCCCAGGCACAGTTCGGTCCAATCAAGATCGACGGCGACAGGCCCGATGAGCAGTACCTCTACCTGTCCGACATTCTGCCCACCGCCTACCAGGGTGTGGAGTACGCGCAGGTGCCCGAGGGCGGGAGCCTTGTTGTCCTGGGCCTGGGCCCCGTGGGCCAGTTGGCCGCCCGGATCGCCCACCGTCGCGGGTTGCGCGTGATCGGCGTGGATCTGGTGCCGGAGCGACTCGCGGCAGCAGCCGCGTTCGGGGTCGAGACCTTGGATATGACCGCGTGTGACGACGTGGCTGCCGAGTTGCTGGACCTGACCGGCGGTCGCGGCGCGGATGGTGTCCTTGACGCCGTTGGGATGGAAGCGCACGGATCCCCGCTGCTCGGCGCCGTAGTGACCGCCGCCGGATACTTACCCGATGCACTTGCTAAGCCCGTGATCGACAAAATGGGTGTGGACCGGCTCGCCGCGCTGCACACAGCGGTAAAGGCCGTCCGCCGTTGCGGGACCGTGTCTGTCAGCGGCGTATACGGCGGGGAGGCCGACCCCATGCCCATGATGGAAATGTTTGACCGGGGCATCACGATGCGGATGGGTCAATGCCACGTGAAACGGTGGATCGATGACCTGATGCCCATGGTCAACGACAACACCGACCCGCTGGGGCTCACCATGCTGGCGACCCACCGGGTAACGCTCGACGAGGCACCCGCCGCCTACGAGATGTTCCAGAAAAAGCAGGACGGCTGCCTCAAAGTAGTCATCACGCCGTAACCCACCCAACCCGTGCAGTGGGCGATACACCCTGAAGCACTGAGCCCAAATCAGAGGCAGGCCAGGTGTTGATGCAGCCGGGGTTGCGTTCGGCGTGGTCTCTTATGGTGTGGCCTGTAGATCTCACCGCATGACGCGACGTCGAAGAATCCGGCCACCTGGGCACGACGTTTTGGTGCACCGACAACTGTGTTGATTCTCGCCCGCTGGGTTGACGTCCGACGGGCAAGCACGTTGGCTACTGGCCGGTACGCTCGTGGTAGCGCTGTTTAACCAGCTTTATGCCCCGACCCCTAAGGAGAGTTTCATGAGTACAGATGCCATCGTGTTGCTGAAAGAAGAGCACCAGCAGATCCGCAAACTGTTCCGCCAGTTCCAGGACGCCGGACCCAACGCGACGAAGACCAAGGGCGACCTCGTCGCCAAGATCATCGAGGCCTTGACGGTGCATACTTACATTGAGAACGAGTGCATGTACCCGCGGGTTCGCGAGTTGTTGCCGGACCTGGAGCAGGACGTGCTCGAGTCCTATGAGGAGCACCACGTTGCGGACGTGCTCGTCACGGAGTTGTTCGCCATGGACCCCTCCGACGAGCGTTTCGACGCCAAGACGACCGTACTGATCGAGAACGTCCGTCACCACATGGACGAAGAAGAAGACGAATGGTTCCCCAAGGTGCGTGCGGGTCTGGGTCGCAAAGCGTTGCAGGACATCGGTGCCCATCTGATCGAGCTGAAGGAGAAGGCTCCCCGCTCCCCCGCGCAGCCGTCTG
>JALYUK010000128.1 GCA_030853805.1 Actinomycetota bacterium
CAGAGGAGGACTGGACCCAACAGCTCATGTACTCAACGGATGGCAGCTTCTTCCTCGCCCTGCGGCGGCGCAGTTCGCATCACCGCTCCCCCGTCTCTGTCTGCTGACTACTCACGTCGGAGAGCCCGGCGTCAACGATGACCGGCCGGTGCTGACAAGAACACGACCGGTACACCGCGGCGCCACGCTGACTGTCCTCACAGTCACCCGGATGATGGCCAGCGCTTTGGCACGGCTTACAGATCATCACCACTCCCCCGTGGCATCGCTGTTAAGGCGAGCCACGATCGTCACCGCGGCGAACAGGCCGATCACGCTTGTGATCATCTGCGCGAGCACATAGCGGTATTGAGTGATTGATCTCGTATCACTCTGCATGGGCTTGGGACTCCTATCCCTGGCTACAGTCTGACTTAATCCAAGCACAACTTGCATATGTAAACCATATGCAAGTTGTGTTTGTTAGTGCTGGGGGGTGAGGTCGGTTGCTGGCCCGGGTAGGCGTCCCTCCACGCGGGGTAACTGGCCACCGGAGCGTTGGCGTGCGGTGGTGATGGCTGCACGGATTGCGCGGGTTGTGAATTCGGTTCGTGTCCTGACGTGGTTGTTCTCCAGGTCGGCGCGCTGGGCGGCGCGCATCGTGCGCATCGCTTCTTCGGGGATGTTGAATGGTCGCGCGAACGCCCTGCCGGCAGTGGTCGGGATTGGCTCCAGTGTTGCCGTTTCGCGCCCAGCGGGGGTCAGTTGCGCGTGAATGGTTAGTGCTTGGCCGATCCACCGGGCGAAACTGGTGGGACTGCCTGGCGATCTCAACCGATCGCTGACGTACGCGGACCGCGCTAATTCCAGTAGCTCCTCATGCGGCCAGTACGTTGCCACTCGTTGCGTGCCGGGAGGTGGCGCGGAGGGATTCGTTTTCGCGCTCTTACCCTTCACGGCGGGCTCGGGGGCTACGTCGTGGACGGCGTTACTGTCCACCGACGTAGGTGGCGGTGGGGTTACTGGTACTGCCGGTGGCATCTGGGTGAAGTAGCTGGAGCTCGCGAGACTACTTTTGCGGGCGGGTGGCCTACTCATGACGCGATTCCTCTCGTGATGGCTCGGTATAGCTGTTGGTAGAGGTCGCCAAATGCGTAGCCGCCGGGCCATTGATCGAGCCCATACCCGACATCAGTGGCGTCTTGGATGGCTGCCCGTTGTGGGATGACCGGCTCCAGTAGTGGCAGGTCACTGGCGGCAAGTTCGCTCAGACGTTCGCGGTGCGCGATTCGCCGACTGTCATACCCGTTGACGACGACGCCACTCAGAGTGAGCGCTGGGTTGTAATAGCCGCGGATCTCTTCGATGGTGCCTAGTAACGCCGCCAGGCCTTCGCTGGCAAGGAACGCCGGCGCGGTCACCACGACCGCGTGGGTTGCCGCGACTAACGCGTTGTGCATCAGCGTATTCAGATCCGGTGCGCAGTCAATAAGTATCAGGTCATACCCCTGCACCTGAGCGACGGCGTCCGCGAGCCGTCGCTCTCGTCCCAGCTGCGTGGTGACCAGCTCATCGCGGACGGCTGCCAACGTGCGGTGCGTAGCGGGCGCCACGTCGACGCCTTCCCAATGAGAGGGGGTAACAACGTCCGACAGTGCCACGTCGTACACCCGCGGACTGAGGACATCGGCGATTGTCACCGCGTCTGCGGCAACCGCTCCCCCTCGGGCGAGGATCGCGGTCAGGCTGCCTTGTGGGTCAAGGTCTAGGGCCAGGACCCGGGCGCCGTCGCGCGCGGCAGCGCGACTGAGGTGGTAACAGGTCGTTGTCTTACCGACCCCGCCCTTTTGGTTGCAGATCGCGATCGTCGCAATACCCATCAGCGACAGCTCCATCCTTGTGTTCCGCTCCACGGAGCTGGCGAGCAACTACTTGCGCTGCCGGGGGTCGAGGCGCACGACCTATCTGGCCCGCCGCCCCACTCCCCCACTTTCCTAGCCGCTGTCATGGCCTCGGTGCTCATCGCATGTCTCCTTTCGGCAATGGGGTGTTAGCCCCCATTGCACTTACATGTCTATCATATGCAAGTTGGGCTGCATGTGCAAGATTACCGAGTGCGCCTGGGTGCGTGATTGTTGATAAAGTAGATGCACTTTCAGCGGGTGGTTCCTGCTGTTGTGCTGATAGAGGCCGCCCCGTGATCACGGGGCGGCCTCTCTGCAATTTCGAAGTGGGAGCTATTCAGCGCCGGCAATTCTTGGCTGTAGCAGTCATGTTGGGAGTCCCCCGCCGCCGGCGGCCGTGAGCAGGTGAGGCTCATCGCACTGCGTTCTTAGCACCAGTGCACGGTGCGAATGATGATCACCAGGCCGCTACCGTCCACGCTGAGAGTTAAGGCACGAAGCTTGTCTAGTTCCGCCTCCTGAGCCAACATATCCAATATATGCAAGTTAGTTAAAATATGTAAGTAGCAAGACCTGGAGCACCCCAACGGCGGCGGCGGCGCCTCTACTGGGTGAACATATCTAATATATGCAAGTTAGTTACAATATGTAAGTAGCAAGACCGGGGCGCCTCTCGATGGATGGACGTCCGGGGTCGTTTCTCGCGGGCTAATGTCGCACGCGTTCCGTGGATAGTCGGCCGCTAATCGTCGCCCCGGTGCCCACTCTGCAGAGGTAGCGCGGGATGCGCTGACGTTCTCGACCTCGGGGCGATCCCCTCGTCTTGGCCCGCGCGAAGCGCGTAAATCCCAGCCATACGATCTGTCGTCGCGGTGCCAGATTCAACGTGCCGTGCCTACGGGAGCCAACGCCGGTCGGTGCGACGGCGCAGGGTGGGAGCTCGCCGCGGCGGTGGACCGGGCGAAGCACGGACC
>JALYUK010000333.1 GCA_030853805.1 Actinomycetota bacterium
CGCCCGGATGCGGGTAATCCGCTCCTTGCCCTCAGCGTTGTCCAGCGAGCATCCGAGTGCATACCCCGACTCGGTCGGATACGCGATCAGACCACCGCGACGAATGATGTCGGCTGCCTGCGCAATACTGCGTGGTTGCGGATCGTGGGGGTGAACGTCGAAGTACCTCGCCATGCAGCAACGGTAGGCGACGGCGGCGACATCCGGGGAAAATTTTCGATCCACCCGCGCTTCGCGCGAGTCCTGCGCGCTGTCGGTCTGCAGATGGCCCGGGGTCCGATTAGATTGCTCGGATGAGCGTAGCGAGCCCGAAATTCAGCCTGATCCTCATCCGGCACGGCGAGACGGAGTGGTCCCTGAGCGGACAACACACCGGCACCACTGACCTTCCCCTGCTACCCGAAGGCGAAGAGTGCGCGCGACGGGCCGGAGAGGTGATCAAGGACATGCCGCTGGCAGCCGTGTTCGTCTCGCCACTTCAGCGTGCGCGTCGCACCGCAGAGCTCGCCGGTATCACGGACTACGAGATCGATCCGGACCTGCGCGAATGGGATTACGGCGCATACGAGGGCATGACGACCCCGCAGATTCGCGAACAATGCGGAAACCCGGAATGGGAAATCTTCAAGGATGGCGTCGTGCCCGGTGTGACGCGGGGCGAGACGGTCGAAGATGTCGCCGCACGGGTAAGTCACATCGTCGAGAAGGCCGTGCCGCTGCTGGACGAGGGCAACGTGGTCGCCTTCGCGCACGGGCACTCACTGCGCATCCTGGCGTCCGTCTTCCTGCAGACGGTGCCCCGCCTCGGCGCCAAGCTGATGCTCGACGCAGGTGCGGTGTCGATGCTCGGCTACTACCACGGCAACCCGTGCATCCAGGTCTGGAACCGCTCGACCCGGGAGTGATGCCGCGGTGCACCTTTCGTATCGGTCAGGTCGGTCAGCTCGGCAGCGCCCAGGTATGCACCGGCTCGTTGCTGTGCATGCCTTCCAGGTAGAGCTCGAGCATCTGGGCCAGCGCTTCGGCGCGGCTGGCTCCGCGTGCTTCCAGCGCCTGCACGCAATCGATCTGCCAGGTGGCCCCATTGACGCCCGCGCGGCAGCGTGCCTCGATGATCCCGAGGTAGCGCTCCCGCACGGCGGTAGCCACCCCCCACCGTCGTAGGCCTTCGTGCGCCAGCGGTAGCAGGTGGCGTAGGACGAGTTCATCCGCCGAAACCTCGCCGTACCCGGGCCAGTAGAGGGTGGCATTGATCCCGTGCCGGGCGCCCTCGGTGAAGTTGTGATCCGCTGCGGCGAAGCTCATCCGGGTCCAGACCGGACGGTCGTTCTCCGCGAGCATCCGCACCACGCCGTAGTAGAACGCCGAGTTGGCCATGGTGTCCACGATGCTCGGACCGGCCGGCAGGACGCGGTTCTCCACCCGCAGGTGCGGCGATCCGTCGACGGTGTCGTAGATGGGCCGGTTCCAGCGGTAGACGGTGCCGTTGTGCAGCCGCAACTCCATCAGCGCGGGCGCGGTGCCTGCGGCCAGTACGGCCACCGGGTCTTCGTCGCTCGTCTCGGGCAGCAGTGCCGGAAAATAACGGACGTTCTCCTCGAACAGGTCGAAGATCGAGGTGATCCACCGCTCGCCGAACCACACCCGGGGCCGGACGCCCTGGTTCTTCAGTTCGATCGAGCGGGTGTCGGTGGCCTGTTGGAACAACTCGATCCTGGTCTCATGCCACAACTGTTTGCCGAAGAGGTAGGGCGAATTGGCGCCGATCGCCAACTGCACCCCCGAGATCGCCTGCGCGGCATTCCAGTAGGCCGCGAACTGCGCCGGGGGGGTCTGCAGATGGAGCTGGATCGAGGTACAGGCGGATTCGGGGTAGATGGAATCGGCGTACATCGCGAGGCGCTCCCCGGTCGGACCCTCGATATCGATGAAGAGATCCTCCCCGCGGGCGGCGAAGATCGACTCGTTCAGCGCGGCGTACCGGGTGTTGGCACTCATCCAGTCCGGTGAGAAGTGTTCGGGCATCAACGTGGGCAGAATGCCGATCTGCACAATTCGGGCCCCTGATTCGCCCGCTTTCTCCTCGGCGCGGTTCAAACTCTCACGCAGGTCGCTCTCCAGCTCGGCCGCCGAATGACCTGGCATCGGACGCGGACTGACGTTGAGCTCGATGTTGTAACGTCCGAGCTCGGTCTGGTAGTCGTTGTCGGCGATGCTCTCCAGCACCGTTGCATTCGACATCATCGGCAGGCCGTCGCGGCCGACCAGATTGAGCTCGATCTCCATACCGGTGAGCTGACGCTCGTACTCGAAAGAATGCGTGGCGAGCATCCGTTCGAAGACGTCGAGGTCTTGGCGGACCTTCTCGCGGTACCGCTGCCGCTGCTCGCGGGTGTAGGCCACACCCGAGACTTCTGCGCCCATCAGGCCTCCTCATGCAGTGGATCAGAAATAAAGCAGGTACGGATGTGGGCACAGTTGCTGGCCGGGCGCGCAGCGACTCTCGAGCAACTTCGAGCGCACCGCACTGGTGGAGATCGGCTAAACCTACGGGGTCCAGGCCCGGTTTGTGATCGCTGCGCCCGAAGAGCGGACAGCAGTGCCCACATCGCGGACCGTGCGGCCCCGTGCGGATCGAGGATGGAGGGGTCAACCGCACGCTGCATCGAGAAGCCGTCGACAGGTCATCTGCCGGCAGATCTCCGTCCGGACGTTCCCGCCCGACCGGTCGATGACGGCCGTTGTCGGTGCCAGCTTCTAACCTTCGGGGTGTGCGCATCATTCACACCTCCGACTGGCACCTGGGTCGCTCCTTCCACGGTGCCGGGCTGCTCGACGCCCAGGCGCAGTACCTCGACCATCTGGTCCACCTGGTCCGCGAGGAGAAAGTCGATGCCGTCCTGGTGTCCGGCGACATCTACGACCGCGCCCTGCCGGCCCCCGCGACCGTTGCCCTGCTCGATGACGCGGTCGTTCGACTGCTGGACGCCGGGGCTCAGGTGGTCCTGTCCAGTGGCAACCACGACTCGGCCATCCGGCTGGGCTTCGCATCGCGCGTCCTGGAGCGGGCCGGGCTGCACATCCGCACCCGCGTCGACTCCATCGGAACACCGGTCGACCTGGGCGGCCTCGTCGTCTATCCGCTTCCTTACCTCGAACCGGCCGTGGTCGGGCCCGAGCTCGGCACCGACGAACTTACCCACGCAGCGGTGCTACGAGCCGCCATGCAGCGCGTTCGAGCCGACATCGCGGTGCGCAACCGCCGCAGCGTCGTCATGGCACACGCCTTCGTGACCGGCGCGACGACCTCGGACTCCGAGCGCGATATCGCCGTCGGCGGGGTCGCGGCCGTGCCCAAGGAGGTGTTCACCGGTGTCGATTACGTCGCGCTCGGACATATCCACCGACCGATGGGTCTGGCGGCCGGCATCCGCTACAGCGGCTCCCCGGTGGCCATGTCGTTCTCCGAGACCGGTCAGGTCAAATCCTCGGTCGTCGTCGATTTCGACGGTCCCGCCGTGCGGACCCAGCTGATCGAGGCACCCGTACATCGCCCGCTCGCACGGTTGCGTGGAACGCTGCCCGAACTATTGCGTGACCCATCTCTTGTGCAACATGAGTCCTCCTGGTGCGAGGTCACCCTGACCGACGCAGCGCGACCAGCCGCCGCCATGGAACAGATCCGACGCAGATTCCCGCACACGTTGACACTGGGATTTGAGCAGGTGCACACCCCGACGGCCCGTCGCAGCTACACCGACCGGGTACGCGGGCGCGGCGACGTCGATCTGTGTTGCGATTTCACCCAGCACGTGCGCGGTGGACTGGTGACAAGTGCCCAGGAACAGGCGATCTGGATCTCCGCTCTCGAGCACGCCCGCACCGACCGCGCCGCCACCACCGATGAAGGGGTAGCCGTTGCGCCGTCCTCCACGCGCGGCGCGGCATGAGACTGCACCGGCTGCAGGTGCAGGCGTTCGGCCCCTTCGCCGCCGTCGAAACGGTCGACTTCGATGCGGTCGCAGCCGCGGGCCTGTATCTGATCCAGGGTGCCACCGGAGCCGGTAAGACCTCGATCCTGGATGCGATCTGTTACGCGGTCTACGGGGCTGTCCCCGGGAGTCGGACCGGTCACCGCGGGTCGATTCGTAGCGATCACGCCGACCCCCTGCTCGCGCCACGCGTCGTGCTGGAGTTCACTGCCGCCGGTGACCGGTTGCGCATCACCCGTAGCCCGGAGTGGGATGCCCCGAAAAAACGCGGATCCGGTACCACCCGCCGCCCCGCGACCGTGGTGTTGGAGATACTGCGCGGGGCCGAATGGGTCGCGCAGAGCACCCGCATCGACGAGGCCGCAGAGATCGTGACCGACCACCTCGGTCTCGGTATGGAGCAGTTCGCCCAGGTGGTGTTGCTGCCGCAGGGCGAATTCGCATCATTCCTGCGGGCCAAGCCCGAAGAGCGGTCGGCACTGCTGCGCAGGTTGTTCGACATCGAACGCTTCGCAGATGCCCAACAGTGGCTCGCTGACCGCAAACGCGCACTCTCCGACACGGTGCACGACGCCGATCTCGCTATCGCGCTACACGGCGAACGGCTGACCACGGTGCTCGCCGAGTCCGACCTACCAGCGGCCCCCTCCAACGGCGCGCCTCAGGTCCCCGCGTCAGATCTACCCGGGTCCACGTTGCTCGCCACGATCGGCGAATGTCGTGCGCTGGCGATGGACCGCGCCACCCAGGCACTGGTCGACGCGGACGGCGCGGCAGAAGATCGAGACATCGTCCGCGACGCCCGGTTACGCGCCGAAACAACTCTGCAGTGGCAACTGCAGGCCACCGAGGCACGGGCCACGCTGGCCGCCTACGAGCAACGACACGCGGCACGAGAGCTGGAGCTGTCCACCGTTCAGGCCGCCCGCCGGGCTGCAGTCATACGTCCGGTCGCAACGCACCGACTGGCGGTGGCCGAGGTGCTCGCCACCGCCGAGGCCGCAGCGCGAACCGCTGAACGCATGGTCGTCGAACTGGTCGATACCGATCGCCTGGTCGACGGACAGCTGCATCGGGCGTCTCTGCAGACCGCCGTCGAGCTGGGTAGCTCGACGCTCGATGTGCTCGCCGATCTGGCCGCCCAGCACGCCACCGCCGCGGCTGCGGTGGTTCTGCATTCCAAGGCCTCCCTGGCCGCACACGAGCGGAGTCTCGCTGCGCACGAAGCCACTGAGCGGCTGCAGGCCACCATCGACGACGTCGGACGGGAACTCGCCGCGCTGTGCACCGACGTATCGGTGCTGCAGGATGCGCGACGATCGGTCGAGGTACACCGCGTAGCGCTGCACACTGGACGAGCGCTGGCCGATGCGCGGGTCCTGCAGACCGCGGCCGAACAGCAGGCAAAGGTCTCGCGGTCCAGGTTCGCATCGGCCGAGCAGCGGGCGATCGACCTGCGCCAGGCGCGACTGTCCGGGATGATCGGTGAGATCGGCGCCGGACTCACCCGCGGCTGCCCGTGCCCGGTATGCGGATCCACCGAGCATCCAGCGCCCGCTGCACCATCTGCTGGTGCCGCAGTTGAGCGGGACGTAGTGCGCGCCGAGGCAGTCGCCGTCGCGGCCCGCCAGGCCCTCAGTGATGCAGATGCCGCCTTCGCAACAGCCCGAGGCAGCCACGCTGAACGAGCAACAGCGCATCGTACGGCGCTGGACGCCCTCGATACCCTCCCCGGAACGCTTGACGACGATGCGCTGCAGGGCGCGCTCAGTTCGGCGCAGGCAACGCTGACTCGAGTCGAAGCTACCCGCAGCGCATTCGAGGCGCTGAGTGGCCGACTCGCAGAACTCACCGGGTCTGCGAACAGTGCGCAGCAGAGCTGCACCAGCGCCGATTACGACCTGGGCCTGGCCGAGGCCCGGCACGCGGAATCGCGGACGGTCCTGGCGACCCTCGAAGCCAGAGCGCTGGCGCTGCGTGAACAACACACCGCGCAATGCTGCTGCGATCGCGTCGATCGCGGCGATCCCATCGACCGCCACACGCGCCTGGTGCCGGCCCTACGAGACCTGCATCAGGCCGATCTGGCGGTTCGGCTCGCCGCAGCAGCGGACCGCCAGTCCGCCGCCGAACTCACCGAGATACTGGCGTCTCAGGGATTCTCTGATCTCTCCCAGGCGCAGGCCGCTCTTCGCGATCTGCCGCAGATGGCGCAGATCGAGAACCGGATTGCCGCCGAACAGGCTGCCAACGAGCGGGCTACCGGCATTCTGGAGCAACCGCAGCTCATCGCCGCCGAGCACTCGCCGAAACCCGATATTGTCGCGCTGGAAGAAGCGGCCCAAGCCAGTGATCACCGACACCGGGCAGCGGTGCACGCCGTGTCCGGTGCTGATCGCGCGGTGCATGAGTTGGATCGCATCGCCACCTCGGTGCAGCTCCTGGTCACCGGATCGTCCACTGCACGAGCCGAACTCGCAGTGCTCGGACCACTCGCCGAGACGGCGTCCGGGCAGGGTGACAACACGCTCCGAATGCGTCTGACGTCCTACGTGCTCGCGGCGCGGCTCGAATCGGTCACCGCCCTGGCGAACGAGCGGCTCGCGGTCATGTCCGATGGTCGCTTCACCCTCGAGCACAGCGACGAACTGGCCAAGGCCGGTGCCCGCAGCGGTCTGGGTCTGCGGGTCCTGGACAGCTGGACCGGGCGCAGCAGAGACACCGCGACACTGTCCGGTGGGGAGGCCTTCATTGCCTCCCTGGCGCTGGCCCTCGGGCTGGGTGATGCCGTACTACAAGATGCCGGAGGTCGGCCGCTGGAGTCCCTGTTCGTCGATGAAGGGTTCGGGTCGTTGGACGAACAGACTCTCGACCAGGTCATGAGCGTGCTGGACACATTGCGCAGCGGGGGTCGCAGTGTCGGGATCGTGAGCCATGTGGCCGAGCTGCGACACCGCATCCAGAGCACCATCGACGTCGTGAAGACCGAAAGCGGTTCGCACATCCGAGCCCACGCCGTGGCATAACGCCCGGACATGCGGGCTGTGTCAGGCTGTGCCGCGTGCGCGAGATCAAACAGTCAGCCAAGCTGCAACATGTCCGGTACGACGTACGCGGACCGATCCTGGTCGAAGCCGAGCGCCTGGAGGCTGAGGGTCACCGCATCCTCAAGCTGAATATCGGTAATCCTGCGCCGTTCGGGTTCGAGGCGCCGGCGGCCATCGAACAGGATCTGATCCATCACCTCCCGACCAGTCAGGGATACAGCGATTCCCGCGGAATCTTTTCCGCACGCACGGCCGTCGCGAACTACTACCAGAGCAAAGGTCTGACCGAGGTCGGCGTCGGTGACATCTTCATCGGCAACGGGGTCAGCGAACTGATCTCCATGGTGCTGCAGGCGTTCGTCGACAACGGCAACGAGATTCTGATCCCCGCGCCCGACTATCCGCTGTGGACCGGCGCAGTGACTCTTGCCGGCGGTATTCCTGTGCACTACCGGTGCGATGAGGAGAACGGATGGAATCCCGACCTGTCCGATATCGAGGCCAAGATCGGCCCGAACACCCATGCGCTCGTGCTGATCAACCCCAACAATCCGACCGGCGCCGTCTACAGCGAAGACATCGTGCGTGGTCTCGTCGATATCGCCCGGCGGCACGACCTGGTTCTGATGTGCGACGAAATCTACGAGAAGATCCTGTTCGACGACGCGGTCCACCACCACGCGGCGACGTTCGCCGGTGACGACGTGCTGTGTCTGACGTTCAGCGGCCTGTCCAAGGCGTACCGCGTCTGCGGATACCGCTCCGGGTGGCTGGCGATCACCGGCCCGCGGCACCGTGCCGGGGATTTCCTCGAGGGTCTGACCCTGCTCGCGAATATGAGGATGTGCGCCAACGTCCCGGCCCAGCACGCGATTCAGACGGCACTCGGTGGATACCAGTCGGTCGGCGAACTCATCGTGCCCGGTGGCAGATTCTACGAGCAGTCCATGCTGGCCTGGCAACTGCTCAATGAGATCCCCGGCGTCAGCTGCGTCAAGCCGCAAGGCGCGTTGTACTGCTTCCCGCGCCTCGATCCGGCGGTCTACCCGATTCAGGACGACCAGGCCTTTGTGATCGACCTGCTGCGCGCGCAGAAGATCCTCGTCACTCATGGCACGGGCTTCAACTGGTTCGAACCCGACCACTTCCGGTTGGTGACGCTGCCGGACGTGGACACGCTGACCGAGGCGATCGGCCGTATCGCGGCCTATCTAGGCACGATTCGCGTCTGACGATCGGCGTCAGACGCAAATCACCCCAGGAATATGGGGCCAGGATGCGCGCTCAGTCTTCGAACGCCTCCGGCGCCGGGCAGGAGCAAATCAGGTTGCGATCGCCGTAGGCGCCGTCAACACGCCGCACCGGGGCCCAGTACTTGCGGGTCGGATCGACGCCTGCCGGATAGACCGCTTCGGCCCGTGTGTACGGGTGCACCCAATCGGTCGTGAGGGACTGCGCAGTGTGCGGGGCATGCCGCAGCGCGCTGTCGGCCGCGGCAACACCACCGTCTTCGACGGCCTGAATCTCGGCCCGGATCGCGACCATCGCATCGCAGAACCGGTCGATCTCCGCCAAGCTCTCACTCTCAGTGGGCTCGACCATCAGGGTGCCGGCTACCGGAAAGGACATGGTCGGAGCGTGGAACCCGTAGTCGACCAGCCGCTTGGCGACGTCGTCGACGGTGATACCCGAGGACTTGGTAATGCCGCGCAGGTCCAGGATGCACTCGTGCGCCACCAGTCCGTGCTCGCCGGAGTACAGCACCGGGTAGGAATCGCGCAGACGCGCCGCGATGTAGTTCGCGGAAAGCACTGCGGTTTTGGTTGCTTCGGTCAGTCCGTGACCGCCCATCAACCGCACGTACGCCCAGGAGATCGGCAGGATCGACGCAGACCCGTACGGTGCTCCGGACACCGGACCGACTCCGGTACTTGGGCCGGCCTCAGCGGCGAACGGGTGATTCGGCAGGTAGGGCGCCAGGTGCGCGCGGACCGCGACCGGTCCCACACCGGGGCCGCCACCACCGTGCGGGATGCAGAACGTCTTGTGCAGGTTGAGGTGGGAGACATCGCCACCGAAAGTGCCCGGCTCGGCGATACCGATCAACGCGTTGAGGTTGGCTCCATCGACATAGACCTGCCCGCCCGCCGCGTGCACCAGCGAGCACAGCTCGGTGATGGTGTCTTCGTAGACACCGTGTGTCGAGGGGTAGGTGATCATTGCCGCGGCGAGCTTGTCGCCATGCTGATCGATCTTCGCGCGCAGGTCATTCAGATCGATCTCGCCCGTGTTTGCCGTCTTCACGACGACGACCTTCAGGCCTGCCATGACGGCGCTGGCGGCATTGGTGCCGTGCGCCGAGGCGGGAATGAGGCAGATCCGACGCTCGAAATCGCCACGAGCCTCGTGGTAGGCGTGGATCGCCAACAGACCCGCGAATTCACCCTGGGAACCTGCATTGGGCTGCAGGGACACCGAGTCGTACCCGGTGATGGTGGCCAGCCAGGATTCCAGATCGCTCACGATCGACCGGATCCCGACCGTCTGGTCGGCGGGTGCGAACGGGTGCAGGTTGGCGAACTCCGGCCAGGTGACCGCTTCCATCTCCGTGGTCGCGTTCAGCTTCATCGTGCAGGAGCCAAGCGGGATCATCCCACGGTCCAGTGCGTAGTCG
>JALYUK010000448.1 GCA_030853805.1 Actinomycetota bacterium
TCGCCGCCCAGGGCGACCCCGGTTACGCCGCGACCTGCGTGATGCTCGCGGAGGCCGCACTTGCGCTGGCTACCCAACGCGAGCAGTGCCCCCTCCCGGAAGGCATCAACGGGGGCGTCCTCACACCAGCCACTGCGCTCGGCGACGTGCTGAGCACACGTCTGCGCGACCAGGGGTTCACCATCCGAGCCGAACGACTGAACGCCTGAGGCGCGCCGATTAAGGGCGGGCCCTCAGGACCTCGCCCAGTGCCTCCAGCACACCGATGTCCTCGATGGTGCCGGGGACACGGGGCTGTTCGCCGTCGGCGACCTGACGCATGGTGCGCCGCAGGATCTTGCCCGATCTGGTCTTGGGTAGGGCCGCCACGATGTCGACCCGCTGCAGTGACGCGATGCCGCCGATTTGATCGCGCACCATCGCAGCCAACTCGCTGCACACTCGTTGAGCATCCGCGTCGGAGGGCATCTCAGAACCTTTGAGCACCACGAGCGCACGCGGCACCTGCCCTTTCAGCTCGTCGGCGACCCCGATGACGGCGCATTCGGCGACGGCGGGATGCGAAGCCACGACCGCCTCCAGGCCACCGGTCGACAATCGATGACCGGCCACATTCAGGACGTCGTCGGTCCGGCCCATCACCCAGACGTAACCGTCGTCGTCGCGGTACCCGCCGTCGCCGCTGCTGTAGTAGCCCTCGAAGGCCGACAGGTAGGACGAGACATAACGATCATCGTCATTCCAGAGCGTCGGCAGGGTGCCCGGTGGCATCGGCAGCTTGATACACAGTGCCCCCTCCTGACCGGGCGCGCACTCGGCGCCCTCAGCGTCCAGGACGCTCACGTCGTATCCAGGACTGGGGAAGGTCGCCGAACCCGGTTTGATGTCGAACAGCTGTATCCCCACCGGATTGGCGCAGATCGGCCACCCCGTCTCGGTCTGCCACCAGTTGTCGATGACCGGCACCCCCAGGCGGTCCGTAGCCCACCTCCAGGTGTCCGGATCGGTGCGCTCGCCGGCCAGGAAAAGGGTGCGCAGGCTGGACAGGTCGTACTCCGCCATCAACTCGCCGTCCGGATCCTCCTTCTTGATGGCGCGGATCCCGGTCGGCGCGGTGAACAGCCCCGCGACGCGGTACTGCTCGATAATCCGCCAGAAGGTCGAAGCGTCCGGCGTACCCACCGGCTTGCCCTCGAACAGCACCGTCGTGCACCCCGCGATGAGCGGCGCGTAGACGATGTAGGAGTGCCCGACCACCCATCCGACGTCGGACGCGGTGAACCACACGTCGCCGGGCTGCATTCCGAAGATGTGGGTCATCGACCACTGCAGGGCCACCGCGTGCCCGCCGTTGTCACGAACGATGCCCTTGGGTGAACCGGTGGTGCCCGAGGTGTAGAGGATGTAGAGCGGATCGCTACCTGACAACGAGACGCATCCAGCGGCCCCGATACCGTCCGGTCGCATTGCCGTGCGCCAATCGATGTCGCGCTCGCCCATCGAGGCCTGCGCCTGCGGGCGTTGCAGGACGACGACGTTCTCCGGCGGGTAGGTAGCCCGTTCTACCGCTGCATCGACCAGTGGCTTGTACTCCACGACCCGGGTCCGCTCCACACCACAAGAGGCAGTGATCAGCACCTTGGGTCGTGCGTCATCGATACGGGCGGCCAGCTCGGCTGCCGCGAAACCACCGAACACGACGGAGTGCACTGCACCGATCCTGGCGCAGGCCAGCATGCTGATGATCGCCTCCGGAATCATTGGCAGGTAGATCACCACCCGGTCGCCCTTGCCCACGCCCAGCGCGGTAAGCATCCCGGCCGCTCGGCCGACCAGATCCAGCAGTTGCGCGTAGGTGTAGGTGCGGGACTCCCCGGTCACCGGGCTGTCCCAGATCACCGCAGGCTGGTCGGCTCGCCCGGCGATCACGTGTCGGTCCAGCGCGTTGTAGCAGGTGTTCATCCTGCCGTCCGGGAACCACCGGTAGAACGGCGGGTTCGTATCATCCAGGATCGTGGCCGGTCGGTTGATCCAACTGATGGCCTGCGCAGCCTCGGCCCAGAAGCCCTGCGGGTCGTTCATGCTGCGCTGGTACGCGGTGTCGTACTCGCCGTTGTTCATGCCGGTCATTGTGCACCCGGGTCCGCGCGATTGCCCGGCGTCGGCCTCAGAAGTAGGTCTTCTTGACCGTTGCCTCGATGGTGTGCGCAAGCACATCCTGGCCGGCGACACTGGGATGCACACCGCAGCCGTTCTGGGCTCCCGCAGCTGTCCCGGCCTGGTGCGGGAACAACTGGGTCAGCAGGCCAGCAGCGCAGCTGTCGCCACCGGAGTGCAGCGCCGCGTTCTGGAATGCGCCGAATTCGTCGGCGACCTTGACGACGAATGGCTTGGCAGCCGCCGCCATCACCTGATTCAGGCCCTGACTGCTTGCATTGGCGGCCGCTGACCGGTAGTCCGTCGAGTAGTAGTCGACAATCACGATCTGGCCGAAGTAATGCGCCTGATAACGCAGCGCGAACAAAATGGTGCTGACATTCTTGCCGATCCCACCGAGGGTCGCGGTCAACGCCGGACCGGAGCATGTGCCGCCATTCTTCGCCTGGCAGAGGAACCCGTCGTTGGCCCCAATACCCAGGGTGACCAGCCGGGTATTGCGGTGTTTCTTCAGAAAGTTCACCGCGAAAGTCAGCTGGCTCTCTTTGGAGTTGCGGTACGTCGCATGCAGCGGGAAGTTGGTGCGGTAGCCCGCAGCCGTCTCACAGGCGTAGCTCGGGTTGGCCGTGCTGACGAAGCTACCGGACGTCTCGCCAGGGCACGAAGCGTTCGTAACCCGCAGGCCGAGAGCGGAACCGATCTCCTCCGGGTAACCGACAAAGCTCTTCGGGTTCGGGTAGTTCGGCGGCGGAAACGTCGTGGGCTCGCGGTAGCCGAATGCCACCGAGTCACCGAGGGCCAGATAGTCCGACCCGGGCACGACCGGCAGTTGGAAGGAAGCCCACGAACGCCCAGAATGCCCGGTGGTGTGGCTGGGCGTCGTGGTCGCGGCCAGCGACGGTACCGCGACACCCACGCTGAGCGCCGTTGCAGTCGCGAGGGCGAGAACGTTGCGACGCGAACGTCGGATGGTGGAAATGCGCATGAGCTGCTGCCTGCTTCCGTGGAACTTTCCCCTGATCCACTGTGCAAATTAGCACCGCCGCACACCCTGGTCAACGGATTCTCATAGGGATTCAAATTTCGCACTGGAACCGTTCGCCGACACCAGTGCGGTGCCTGCTCGGGCAGATAGCCGCGACCCCCCTGCGGTCGCGGCTATCTGCCGAACATTTACTTGCCTGCGCTTACACCGGCATCAGGTCAGACGCAGCTCTGCGGCTCATGGTTGTCTGCAGCGACCCGTTGTGACCCAACCGTGACCTTCGGGGCAGGATGACGTCGTGGCCAGCAACGAAATCACTACGCCGGAGGCCCTGCGTCACTACCTGGCAGCCGGAAAACCGCTACGGGGGCTGCGACTGCAGGATGTTGACCTACGCGACGTGATGCCGGATCTACTGCAGATCCCGGATCTGAACGGCACCGTGGTCCTCGGTGGCGTTGTACCTGCAAAGCTGCTGCGCCACCTGCGCTCTGCGGGGGCACTGGTTTTCCCAACGGACCCGGCCCTGCCTGTCGATCCCTACCGCTCGATGCTCTACGACCCGCGGGAGCTCTACGCCGGCATCACAACAGGCGGGTATGCCGCAACGCCGGACAAGCAGGCCTACGACTGGCTCCTGGATCCGGATCTGACCCACGATGCCTACACAACCATGGTCCGGGCGATTCACGACGACGCGATCGCCGATGCCCTGGATGAGCAACTGGACGGCGCGCACGTCGTGGGCGTGATGGGCGGCCACGACGAGCTGCGGTCCAGCAACGGATACGCCGACGCAGCACGGCTGGCCCAGCGCCTGGCCCGGACGGGAGTCGTCGTGCTGACCGGCGGTGGGCCCGGTGCGATGGAGGCTGCCGGGCTCGGTGCGAGCGCCACCGATGAGGAAGCTCTCACCACGGCGCTCGTCGAACTCGCTGTCACGCCGTCCTACCGGGATGACGTCACCGCGTGGGCACAGTCCGCCTTGATGGTGCGCGAACGCTGCACCGACACGGCCGGCCTCGCCCGGTCGATCGGGGTGCCCACCTGGTTCTACGGGCACGAGCCGCCGCATGTCTTCTGCGGCGGAGCGGCGAAATTCTTCAGCAATGCGCTCCGCGAGGACCTCCTGCTGACCCACTGCAACGCCGGCATCATCGTGCTGCCAGGCGCGGCCGGCACCGTGCAGGAGATCTTCCAGACGGCCACCCGGATGTACTACGCGTCGCCGGACACCCCGCTGGCTCCACTGATCCTGGTCGGCCACCGGCAGTGGACTGAGGATGTGCCGGTATGGGACCTGCTCACCACTCTCAGCAGGGATCGGCCGATGGCAGCGGTCATCCATCTCGTCGAGACGACTGAGCAGGCCGCGATCCTGGTCAGCGTCAGGTGATCACTTCAGCACCATCCCACCAGGACGCTACGCGGTCGAGGCCGCGAGTTGCCCGCAGGCGCCGTCGATGTCCGAACCGCGGGTATCGCGCACGGTGGTCGGAATCCCGCGCGCGCGCAGCCGCTCGACGAACTGCTGCTCGACTCCCCGCCGTGACGCGGTCCACTTCGACCCCGGTGTCGGATTCAACGGGATCGGGTTGACATGCACCCACCCGGAACCGCGGGCGTTGAGCTTCTGGCCCAATAGATCCGCGCGCCAGGCATGGTCGTTGATATCGCGGATCAGGGCGTACTCGATCGAAACACGTCGCCCGGTGACCTCGTAGTACCGGTACGCGGCATCGAGGGCCTCGTCGACCGACCACCGGCTGTTGATGGGCACCAGTTCGTTGCGCAGCTCGTCGTCCGGCGCATGCAGGGACAACGCAAGAGTGACCGGGATGCCCTCCGCCGCCAACTTGTCGATGGCCGGAACCAGGCCGACCGTCGACATTGTGATGCCGCGCGCGCTCATGCCGAGGCCCTCGGGTGCCGGTGACACCAGCCGCCTGATCGCGTCGATCGCGCGACGGTAGTTGGCCAGCGCCTCCCCCATTCCCATGAACACCACATTCGAGACCCGCAGTGGTGACTCACGATCCTCGTCTGCGCCGCCGGGCAACTGACCCTCGCGCAGCATCCGAGCGCCCGCCACGACCTGTTCCACAATTTCGGCAGTCGAAAGGTTGCGCGTCAATCCCTCCTGCCCGGTCGCACAGAACGGACAGTTCATTCCGCAGCCGGCCTGGCTGGAGATGCACATCGTCACCCGACTCGGATAGCGCATCAGGACCGACTCGACCATCGCACCGTCAAATAGCCGCCACACACTCTTCAGGGTCTGCCCGTCGTCAGCCTCCAAGGTACGCACCGGGGTCAAGAGCGGCGGCAGCAGTTGCCGCACCAACTCCGCACGACCGGCCTTCGGCAGGTCCGTCATGAGGTCCGGATCATCGACGAAATGTTCGAAGTAGTGCGTCGAGAGCTGGGTCGCCCGAAACCCCTTGTGACCCAGGGCTTCTGCAGCAGCCTTGCGACCGGCGAGGTCCAGATCAGCCAGGTGGGTCGGCGGCTTCGCGCGTCGAGGCGCGGCGAAAGTCAGCTTCCCCGGCTCTGGTCGCGGGGCGGGAGTCGGTAGATCGACAGTCGGCATCTGCCCATCGTCCCAGGTGGGCGGCGGCTGCGCGAAAGCGTCAGCGAACGGACGCCGCGAACCTCTGACTCAGGCGACGAACGGAGTCAGGATCGCCCACACGACGGGAGCCGTCACCAAGAGCGAATCGAGCCGGTCCATCAGGCCCCCGTGACCGGGGATCAGGTTGCTCATGTCCTTGACACCCAGGTCGCGCTTGATCATCGATTCGCAGAGGTCACCCACCGTGGCCGTGACCACGGTCAGCGCACCGATGATCGCCCCGATCCACCAGCGACCGTCCAGCAGCAGCGATACGGCGAGAGAACCCACGACGACACATGACACCGCCGAACCGGCAAACCCCTCCCAGGACTTCTTCGGCGACACGCTGGGCGCCATCGGGTGCTTACCGAATACGACCCCGACCGCGTAACCGCCGATATCGCTGGCGACGGTCACCAGGACGAAGGTGACGATCCGCCAGGCCCCGTCGTGCTGAGCAACCAGTAGCATCGCAAAGGAGACCAGAGCCGGCACGTAGAGAATGACGAAAGCGCCACCAGCAGCATCCCCGGCCGCTCCCTGATGCGGCCCGAACGAGCGCCAGACGACTACCGACACCATGGCCAGCACCACTGAACTGGCCAATGCGACCGGGCCCCACTGGTAGGCGATGACCGGCACCACGGCTGCCGCAGCCAACGTAGGCGCAGCCGGCGGATGCACGTTGCCGTGTTGCATCGCGCGGAGCAGCTCCCACACTCCGACCACTCCCGCGAGAGTCGCCAGGGCCACGAAGAATTCGACGCGCACGAACAACGACGCGATGACCAGAGCCCCCAACAGGGCACCCACCCCGATCGCGGCGTACAGATTGCGTCCGGCGCGGGGGGTCGGGTTTTCGCGGGGCGCGGACTCGTCGATACGGGTCGTACGGGCGGCTTTGCGACTTTGGGGTTGATCCGACATCAGTACGGCAAAGGAGCGGGCTCAGACAGTGAGCAGCTCCGTCTCCTTACTTTTCATCATCTCGTCCACCGTGTCGACGTACTTCTTGGTGGTGGCCTCAAGCTCCTTCTCGGCGCGTGCTCCCTCGTCCTCGCCGACGTCACCGTCTTTGACGTGCTTGTCGATCTCTTCCTTCGCGCGGCGCCGGATGTTGCGGATGGCGATCTTGGCGTCCTCGCCCTTCTGTCGGGCCAGTTTGATGTAGTCACGGCGGCGTTCCTCGGTCAGCTGGGGTAGCTGGATACGGATCAGATTCCCGTCATTGCCCGGGTTGACGCCGAGGTCGGATTCGCGCAGCGCCTTCTCGATCGCCGACATCGAACTCTTGTCGAAAGGCTGGATCAGCACCGTGCGAGCTTCCGGAGTCTGGAAGGAGGCCAGCTGCTGCAACGGGGTCGGTGCACCGTAGTAGTCCACCAACAACTTGTTGAACATGCCCGCGTTCGCCCGACCCGTGCGAATGCCCGAGAAGTCCTCCTTGGCGACCTCGACAGCCTTGTCCATCTTCTCCTCAGCCTCGAAGAGACTTTCGTCGATGTTGCCGTCCATGGTGGAAAACTCCTTCATACCGTGCGGAATGGGTGTCATTGACGATGCAGATGCCCGATCAGGCAGGCGAAACCAATGTGCCGATCTTCTCACCCTGCAGCGCGCGAGTGATATTTCCCGCACCCTCCATCCCGAAGATGACCATCGGCAGCTTGTTCTCCGCGCACAGCGCGAAGGCCGTCTGATCCATCACGCGGAGGTCCCGTTCGACGGCTTCCTGATAGGTCAGCTGCGTGAGCCGGGTGGCCGTCGGGTCCTTCTTGGGGTCCGCGGTGTAGACGCCGTCCACGCCGCTCTTGGCCACCAGAACCACGTCGCACCGACTCTCCAGCGCACGCTGCACGGCAACCGTGTCGGTGGAGAAGAAGGGCATCCCCATCCCGGCGCCGAAGATCACTACCCGGCCCTTCTCCATGTGTCGGATCGCTCGCTGGGGGATATAGGGCTCCGCGACCTGGCCCATGGTGATCGCTGTCTGCACGCGGGTATCGATATCTTCCTTCTCCAGGAAGTCCTGCAGTGCCAGGCAGTTCATCACGATCCCGAGCATGCCCATGTAGTCGGCCCGCACCCGGTCCATGCCCTTCTGCTGCAGCTGAGCACCCCGGAAGAAGTTGCCGCCGCCGATCACCACGGCGATCTGCACCCCGGATCGTGCGGCCCGCGCGATCTGTTCAGCGATGTCTTTCACCACGTCGGGATCCAACCCGACTGCTCCCCCGCCGAATACCTCACCGGATAGCTTCAACAACACCCGGCCGGGGCGGTCGGTCGAGGTCTGCGTGCTCACGTGGCTGCTCCCGGAGGGTTGGCAATGCTGGGGTCGGTAGATACTTCCACAGATCTTTGCGTTCCCGCGTACCGGAAAACGAGACGCCACCGGCGGTACAGGAAATCCTGTACCGCCGGTGGCGTCTGACGCATCGGGTGCTAGACCCCGACCTTGAAGCGCGCGAAGCCGACAATCTCGACTCCGGCCTCCTGCGCGACCTTGCCGACCGTCTTCTTCGGCTCCTTGGCGAACGCCTGTTCATGCAGCACGTTCTCTTTGAAGAAACCGTTGACGCGGCCTTCGATGATGCGCTCGAGGGCCTGCTCGGGCTTGCCTTCTTCACGGGCCGTTGCTTCAGCGACACGACGCTCATTGGCGACAGTCTCCTCGTCGACCTCCGCGCGGGTCAGGAAGTTAGGACTGAACGCGGCAACGTGCATCGCGATATCCCGCGCGGTCTGGTCCTGCCCGCTCGTGCCCACGAGCACACCGATCTGCGCCGGCAGGTCCGGGCTCGTCTTGTGCAGGTAGGACGCGACGACCGGAGCTTCGACCCTGGCGACCCGCTTGATCTCGATCTTTTCGCCGATGGTCGCGTTCGCGTCGTCGAGCAGGTCCTTGATGGACTTGCCGTCATCGCCTGATGCCGCGAGCAAGCTGTCGGCATCAGCGGCGGCCGATGAGACGGCCACCTGCAGCACCTGCGCTGCCAGCTGACCGAACTTCGCACCCTTGGCCACGAAGTCGGTCTCGCAGAGCAGTTCGACCATGGTGCCCATGCCGTCTCCAGCAGAAGCGATGATCAAACCGTTCTCCGTCGTGCGGCTATCGCGCTTGGCAACACCCTTCTGTCCCTTGATCCGCAGGATCTCGGTGGCCTTGGCACGATCGCCATCGGCCTCCTCGAGTGCTTTCTTGACGTCCAACATGCCGGCACCGGTGGATTCGCGCAGCGCCTTGATGTCAGCAGCGGTGTAATTGGCCATAGATATGCCTCGTTCCTTCGCGAAATGACGTAAAACTTAGGACGACGACGACAGAGCTCAGGCGCCCGCGGTGTCGTCGGTCGTAGCAACCTCGACCGCAGGTGCCTCAGCGGCAGCGGCCGGCGCGTCGACAGCAGCAGGTGCTTCGACGGCAGGAGCCTCAGCAGCAGGTGCCTCAGCGGCAGCGGCCGGTGCTTCAGCAGCCTGCGTTCCGAGCAGTTCGGCTTCCCACTCCGCCATCGGCTCCGCCTGCTCGCCGGTGCCGGAACGGCCCTGCGAACGGGAGATGAGACCGGCTGCAACAGCGTCCGCGACCACTCGGGTCAACAATGCGACCGACCGAATGGCGTCGTCGTTGCCGGGGATCTTGTAGTCGACCTCGTCCGGGTCGCAGTTCGTGTCGAGGATCGCAATGACCGGGATATTCAACTTGCGCGCCTCGGTCACCGCCAGGTGCTCTTTCTTGGTGTCGACGATCCACACGGCCGACGGAACCTTCGTCATGTCCCGGATACCACCGAGGGTGCGCTCCAACTTGATCATCTCGCGCTTCATCACGAGAAGTTCCTTCTTGGTGCGGCCAGAGCCTGCGACGTCGTCGTAGTCGACCTCTTCGAGCTCCTTCAAGCGCGCGAGGCGCTTGCTGACGGTGCCGAAGTTGGTCAGCATCCCACCGAGCCAGCGGTGGTTCACGTACGGCATGCCGACGCGAGTCGCCTGCTCGGCGACTGACTCCTGCGCCTGCTTCTTGGTACCTACGAACAGGATCGTGCCACCGTGCCCGACAGTCTGCGAGACGAACTCGTAAGCCTCGTTGAGGTAGGTCAGCGACTGCTGCAGATCGATGATGTAGATGCCATTGCGCTCGGTCATGATGAAGCGCTTCATCTTGGGGTTCCAGCGACGGGTCTGGTGCCCGAAGTGGACGCCGCTGTCGAGCAGCTGGCGCATTGTGACAACGGCCATGCCGAAGTCCTTTCGTCAAGGTTTCCAGTTTTTCTCCGCCGGCACGGGTGCGCTGACGGACCTGGTGTCCAGACCACCCGGACCGACCACGAGAGCAGTCGGACTGAAAGGTGAGCCCCGGCGGGCAGCCATCGCGAGCGAGGATGCACTACCGGACATGGACACGCGAATTCGGCCTTCGCCACACCACGCGAGGTGGCATTGCCAAGACCGTGCACAAAGTGTATGACTCCGCACCATGCGCCGCCAATCGCACCGCATACGCTGGCGGCCATGGGCGACCATCTCGTGGAACGTATGCACGGCTTCGGCGAATCGGTCTTCGCGGAGATGACGCAACGCGCAGCGGCGGCAGCAGCAGTCAATCTCGGACAGGGTTTCCCCGACACCGACGGTCCGCCGGCCGTGCTGGCAGCTGCAGTCAACGCCATTGCCAGCGGACTGAACCAGTACCCACCGGGTAGCGGCATGCCCGTGCTGCGGCAGGCCATTGCCGCTCACCAGGACCGCTTCTACGGATTGGCCGTCGACCCTGCCGATGAAGTACTCGTCACCGTAGGGGCAACCGAGGCGATCGCTGCGGCCATCCTCGCGTTGTGCGAACCCGGCGATGAAGTAGTGACGTTCGAGCCCTACTACGACTCCTACGCGGCCTCGATCGCCCTGGCCGGCGCCGTCCGTCGTACTGCGCCTCTCACATTTCCGCACTTCGGGATCGATCCTGTCGGGCTGCGGTCAGCGTTCAGCTCACGCACCCGATTGGTGCTGCTGAACACACCGCACAACCCCACGGGCAAGGTCTTCTCCCGCTATGAACTGGAGTTGATCGCCGGATTGGCCCGCGAGTTCGACGCGGTCGTGCTCACCGATGAGGTCTACGAACACGTGGTGTACGACGGCACGCACATTCCAATGGCCACGCTGCCGGGCATGGCACAGCGCACCCTCACGATCAGCTCGGGCGGCAAGACCTTCGCCACGACCGGGTGGAAGGTCGGCTGGATTCACGGACCGGCTGAGCTGATCAGCGCGGTCCGCACGGTGAAGCAGTTCCTGACCTTCGTCGCCAGCGGCCCCTTCCAACCAGCGATCGCGGTCGGCCTGGAGCTTCCGGACAGCTACTTCGCAGACCTCACGGCCTCCATGCGCCACCGGCGGGACCTGCTCGTCAAGGGCCTGGAGGCCATGGATGTGCCGGTCAGTGTGCCTGCCGGGGGCTACTTCGTCATTGCCGACATGGCTCGGTTCGATACCGACGCGCTCGCCCTCTGCCGCGCGATGCCTGAGCGAATCGGCGTAGCGGCCGTCCCGGTGTCGGCATTCCACGACCATCCGGACATCTCACCGTCCCTGGTGCGGCTGGCGTTCTGCAAGAAGGACGACGTACTGGCCGAAGGGGTCCGCAGGCTCGCGCTCCTGACCGATTGACCACGCGCCTGCCATATCTGCCACGCACATCCCTATTTCGGCTACTCCGGTTTCTTCGCGACCAGGATGCCGAACTGCACATCAGTGCCCTTGACACTGGTCACCGTCACGACCGTCTTGAGACGAACCCCGCCATCGGTCAGTGTGCAATCGGCAGTTGCCCCCACTTTGGACTTCAATTTCGGGCACGTGATCTTGTCGGGTTTGTGGCCGACCTGCTTGGTCAATGCGGTGGAGACCTTGGCAGCCAGATCAGTCCCGCTGATGTCGGAAGTGCCACCGCATCCCGATATGCCGACGGCAAGCAGGGCGCTTGTCGCGATCATCAGCGGCCAACGTTTCGTTGTCATGTCTCAACCTCGCTCGTGGGCACCTGCTCCGAGCCCGGTTTGAGGACCCGCCTGCGCCATTGGCACCCTATCCATACACAGCGGACTGTCTTTTCCACATCCCCCGGCGCCGTCCACAACCTGCGAGCTGTGCGTGCATGCCCGGTAAAGACAGCCCAGGCTGGGGCAATGCTCTTGTCCACCCTGCTGCTGGTTGTCTTCGGTCTGTCGGCTGCCTCCCCCGTGGCTGCTCCGACATCCGACTACCGATGGCCTTTGCAACCGCTACCGACCGTGGTCCGCGGATACGAGGCGCCACCGCAACCCTGGGCTGCAGGTCACCGGGGGGCCGACCTCCTCGGCCGCGCGGCTCAGGCGGTCCTGGCCGCCGGCGACGGGGTGATCAGTTATCGAGGGGTACTCGCCGGTCGAGGCATAGTGAGTGTTCAGCACCCCAATGGGTGGAAGACCACCTACGAACCTGTCGTGGATGCCCTGCCGGTCGGTACCGCGGTGCACCGCGGTGAACAGATCGGCATCCTGGCGACGGCGCAGAGTCACTGCGCTCCGAGGATCTGCCTGCACTGGGGACTGATCATCGCGCCAGACAGCTACCGCGACCCGCTGACCCTGCTTGTGCTCCGGGCACCTGTTCTGCTGCCGCTGACCGACTGAAGAACGTCATGCCCGCGGATGCGCCTGGACGAATGACGCGCGGAGCCGTTCCACCGATACGTGGGTGTAAACCTGCGTTGTCGCCAGACTGGCATGCCCCAGTAGTTCCTGGACCATTCGAAGGTCGGCGCCACCGTCGAGCAGGTGCGTGGCCGCGCTGTGCCGCAACCCGTGCGGACCGATCGTTGTGGTGCCCGGCGCATGTTGCAACAACGCGGTCAGGCTCGTTCGTACCGTACGCGGATCCACGCGACCACCGCGGCGACCCAGGAACATCGCCGGCCCGGAGGAGGAAGTGACCAGATCGGGTCGGATCGACAGCCACCGTTGCAGGGCGTGGGCGGCGGGGACGCCGAACGGGACAGTGCGCTCCTTGTCTCCCTTACCGATCACTGTCACCAGCAACTGAGTCAGATCGACGTCGTCGACATCGAGACCCACGAGCTCGCCCACCCGGATTCCGCTCGCGTAGAGCAACTCCAGCATTGCGTGGTCGCGAACATGAACGGGGTCGCTGTCCTCTGCCGTGGTTGCGGCGAGATTCATCAGGTTCTCCGCCTCATCGTGACGCAAGACAGCGGGCAGGTGCTGCCGGCGGCCCGGGGACGCCAGCCGCAGCGCTGGATCAGTGGGCACCCGTCCCGTCCGGTGGGCCCACCCGAAGAAACCACGGGCCGAGGCGGCTCGTCGCGCGATGCTGCTACGGGCTGCGCCGGACCGGTCCTGCGCCGCTAGCCAGGACCGCAGGTCAGCAAGCTCTACATCCTGCACAGCGTCAGTACCGCCCACGGCCAGGAAGTCCGCAAGCGCATTCAGATCCGAAAGGTAGGCGCGCACCGTGTGCGCTGATCGGCCCCTCTCGAACCGCAGATGCCGCTCGAAGGCCGGCAACTGCTGCACCAGCCCCACAGGACCGCAGACCCGTGACTGCGGCAGGCGACCGCCTGCTGCGTCAGCATCGTCCGGTACCTGCATCCACTCACGCTATCCCGCCCGGCGCCAGCCTTCCGGCGATCGCACGGCGAGCCCGTTCAGCTCCAGGGCGCCCAGGCCGCCCAGCACCTCCCCCACCGACAGCCCAGCGGACCTGGTGAGCTGATCGACGCTGCACGAGCGGCGCGGAGCAAGAGCGTCCAAGACGCGTCGTGGCACCTCGGGCAACCCGTCGACGGCAGTCTTTTCGCCGACCCTGCAGGGCCCGAGATCGGCCCCGTAGTCCCCGAGGATCTCGACGCACTCGCCGACATCGGTGACCAGGCAGGCAATACCCTGACGGATCAGTTCGTTGGTGCCCACGCTGCTCGTGGAGGTCACCGGTCCCGGCACGGCTGCCACGACGCGGTGCAGCCGCTCCGCGTTGCGAGCGGTATTCAATGAACCGGACCTGATCCCCGCCTCGACCACGATGGTGCCTGGTGTCAAAGCCGCGATCAGTCGGTTGCGGGCCAGAAACCGGTGCCGTTGAGGCGAGCTGCCCGGTGCGCATTCGGAGATGACCGCCCCCGTGAGCAGGATCTCCTCCAACAGGGCGGAGTTTCCGGCCGGATAGAGACGGTCCACACCACCCGCCATCGCCGCTATCGTCACGGCTCCGGCCCGAAGAGCACCGCGGTGCGCGGCTGCGTCGATCCCGAATGCGCCACCGGACACGATCGAGAATCCACGGGCTCCCAGGTCGTGGGCCAGACCGGTCGCCACGGTCTCGCCGTACGCCGTGGCCAACCTCGCTCCGACGATCGATGCACTACGAACGCAGGAGGGCGCCAGCTGCGCCGGACCGCGAACCCAGAGGCACAGCGGCGGCAACTCCAGATCGTTCAAGCCGGACGGCCATTCCGGGTCACTCGGGATCACGATCCGGATATGCAGCGCATCCGCTGCATGCCGAACGCGGTCGACGTCCAGGTCGGCGACCCGCGCTGCGAACCGCTGGTAGGTGCTCGCGGGATTGCGAGCGATCTGGTGCCATGCGCGTACCGGGCCCCGCTCGGCCACCAGGGAACCGATCGTCGGGTCCATGGGTTCGCCGACCTTGCACAGGGCGATCCGGCAGGCCCGATCGTCCTGCAGCACGGTCACGACGCCACCGCATTGGTACGTAGGGCCAAGGCGCGGTAGAGATGGTCGGGCCCAGGAGTTTTCAGGCCTTCCAGATCGGCCAACGTCCACGCCACTCGTAGGCAACGGTCGTAACCGCGCATCGTGATAGCGCCGGTTTCCAACGCACCGTCGAGGGCTGCCGTGCTGGACTGCGGCAGCCGCCAACGGCTGCGTAACGCGGGCCCGGGAGCGTGCGAGTTCAAGGTCCACCCGGTGCCTTCCCAACGGCGCTTCTGCAGGTCACGGGCCGCAACAATGCGACCGGCGACCGCTTCGCTGGACTCACCCCCGGGGCCGGCCAGGCTTGCTCGAGTCACGGGCGCGATCCGCAGATGCACATCGACACGGTCCATCAGCGGCCCGGACAGTTTGTTCAGGTAGCCGCGGCGCATCATGACCGAGCAACTACACGCGGATCCCTTTCCGAAGTTCTTACCGCACGGACACGGGTTGGCTGCCAGGACCAGCTGGAAACGCGCCGGGTATGTCGCCACCCGGTCTGCCCGCGCGATGGTGACTCGACCGGACTCCAACGGCTGCCGCAACGCATCCAGGACGTCCCGCCGAAATTCCGGCGACTCGTCCAAGAACAGCACCCCACGGTGGGCGCGGCTCACCGCACCGGGGCGAATCGGCCCGCTGCCCCCTCCGATCACAGCGGCCATCGAGGCCCCGTGATGCGGCGCGACGAACGGAGGGCGGTCCAGCAGAACCCGGTCGTCCAAAGCGCCGAGCACCGAATGGATCGCGGTGACCTCGATCGCCTGGTGGCGGTCGAGGACCGGAAGAACACCCGGTAGACGCTCGGCAATCATGGTCTTGCCGGCACCCGGCGGGCCGATCATCGCCATGTGATGACCACCTGCCGCAGCTACCTCGACCGCATGCCGCGCCTCTTCCTGGCCGGACACATCTGCCAGGTCCGGCACCAGCGGCAGGGTCTGTGGCACCGGACGGTCGAACGAGAGGTCGGGCAGCGGCTCGCGCTTCCTGACCATCTCGTACCGAGCGACCAGCTGAGACAGCGTGCGGATGGGTGTTACCAATATGCCAGGCACCAGCGAGGCCTCCGCAGCGTTGGCCGCAGGAACGACTACCTGTGTCGCACCGCCCTTGGCAGCAGCGAGCACGGCAGGCAGGACCCCCGGGACCGAGCGCACCGTTCCGTCCAGCGCCAGTTCGCCCAGATGCACCACATCACGAACGACCTCTGTATCGACAACCTCCGCGGCTGCAAGCGCCGCTATCGCAATTGCGAGATCAAATCCCGACCCTTGCTTGGGCAACGCCGCCGGGGACAGATTCACGATGATGCGACCCTTGGGAAGCTCGAGGTTGCTGTTACCGCAGGCCGCTCGAATACGCTCCGGCGACTGCCGGCAGGCCGCGTCCGGCATCCCGGTGACAGTGAAGGCCGGCAGGCCCTGAGCCGAGTTGGCCTCGACGTAGACGATGGTGCCCTCGATCCCGCGCAGCGCAACGCTGCGGGTACATCCAAGGCTCACCAGACGTCCCTGATGTGTTCGATGATCGGCGCAGTGCGCGGCCGCACCAGAATCCCCACGACGTCGATACGCACGCTCGTCACCGCAACGGGATGCTCGCGCAACCAGGCATGAGCCAACTGCCGGAGCCTGGCTCCCTTGAGGCGCGTCACCGCCTCCACCGGGCGGCCGTACGTCGTACTGCGCCTGGTCTTGACCTCGACGATCACCAGGGTGTCGGCCACCTCGTCCAGCGCCACCACGTCGAGCTCACCGGCGCGACACCGCCAGTTGCGCTCGATGACCACCAGGCCTTGCAGCCGCAGATAGTCCACGGCATAGTCCTCGCCCGCTCGACCCAGCACATGCCGTGGATCGACCCGTCCGTTGGATACAGACGCATTCATCGCCACCACCTCCACCAGCGACTTTGGTGGCAGGTGCAGACACGAAGAAGTTACCGGGAGATCGGGTGTGGAAAATGCACGCGCGGGTCAGGGGATGTGGAAGAGCGAGATGGAAGTACCCGACCCTCGCTCCGCTCAGTCGGGTAGTTCCATCTCGCGGTCCGGCAGCTCTTCCACATTCACGTCTTTGAAGGTGATGACGCGGACTTTCTTGACAAAACGGGCGGGGCGGTAGATGTCCCAGACCCAGGCGTCGTTCATCCGCACGTCGAAGAACACCTCGGCGCCCTCACCCCGCACCAGTACGTCGACCTCGTTACACAGGTAGAAGCGACGCTCGGTCTCCACGACGTGGGTGAAAAGTCCCACCACGTCGCGGTATTCCCGGTACAACGCGAGTTCCTGCTCGGTCTCATATTTTTCCAGGTCTTCGGCGCTCACGCCCACTCCTTCACAATCTGTGCTTCGCGGTCGGACGTTACCTCGACGCTATCGGGAACTGCCGCTGCGAACGGCCGCCAGGATCGACGGTGCATCTCGCACGGACCGTGCACGTTGATCGCGGCCAGATGGTCGGGCGCCGAATATCCCTTGTTCCCGGCCCAGTTGAACTGCGGGAAATCCTGATGGAGCAGGGTCAACAGTGCGTCGCGCTCGACCTTGGCCAGCACACTTGCAGCCGCGACCGAGGAACACTTCATGTCCGCTTTGATCATCGTGACCACGGGCGGCACCGACGGACGATCGCAGGTCAGCTCGAAAAGACCCTGTGCACCCGGATCACTCAGCCAGTCGCAATTGCCATCAAGGATCACCAGGTCCGGCAGGACGTCCAACGCCGCGAGCGCCCGCTGCCCGGCCAACCGCAACGCTGCCATGATGCCGACCTGATCGATTTCTGCGGCACTCGCATGCCCGACTGCGTAGGCCAACGCCCACCGTTGCAACCGCGGCACCATGCGTACCCGCGCAGCGGGCGTGAGCAGTTTGGAGTCGCGCACGCCGACCGGAGCCGTGGGAGTGCGTTCGTCGATCACGACCGCTCCGACGGAAACCGGACCGGCGAGTGCGCCCCGACCCACCTCGTCCATCCCACACAGCACCCGATGACCATCCCGTTGCAGGGCACGCTCCATGCGCAGCGTCGGGCGGGCGGGTTTCACGGCTTGGGTTTGGGGATGTCGGAGAACACCGAGTTGGCGTTGGGTAGGGCTCCGATGCGGTTGATCGGCCAGGCAATGGCAACGACCTGACCGGTGACGTCGGCGATCGGCACGGTGCCGTCGATACCGCCGGTGCCCTGATCGTGGTACCTGGAATCGGCGGAGAACCCCCGGTTGTCGCCGAGCACCCACACCTTCCCGGCCGGCACGACGATATTGAATTTCGGTGGTACCCCTGCTGCTGCACCGGAATCAGATTTCGTCCCCGGCGGCAGGTAGGTCTCGGTGATCGCCTTGCCGTTGATGGTGATCTGGTGCGCAGCGTTGCAGCACACGACGTGATCCCCAGGGAGTCCGATCAGCCGCTTGACCAGGTGATCCGGACCGCCAGGGAGTACACCCACCCCGATCAGTGCGTCTTTCACGACGCGCTTGAACAAGTTCGGATTGGACGTCGTCTCCCCCCATGTCGGCGGCCTGGAGAACACGATGACGTCACCGCGGTGCAGGTCTGAGTGCTGGGGGGTGAACTTGCTGACGAGGATCCGGTCGCCGGTGATGAGAGTGTTCTCCATTGACGCCGACGGGATCGAAAACGGCTGGATCACGAACGTCTTCACCAAAAACGACAGACCGAGAGCGACCACCACGACGATCGCCAGCTCACGGATGAAAGCACCCCGAGAACGTCGGGTGGGCTGCGCGACCGGCTGCGCCGGGATCTGCCCTGGTGCCGGCGCTGAGTCGTTCGACGGCACCGGATCCGGCTCCGAGTCGGCTCGATCGTGAGTGTGATCTGTCATGCGTTCATCAAGGGGAAGGCACCTTCGCGAAGGTCGTGGAGTAATTGCTGAGCCAGGTTATGCGGTCCAGCGGCCACACGATGACATCGGCCCGCCCGGTGATATCGGCGATCGGCACGGATCCCGTGGCACCGGTGCCGTTGTCGTGATAGCGGGAATCACTGGAGTCGCCACGGTTGTCACCCATCACCCACACCCTGCCCTTGGGGACGGTGACATCGAACTTGAGCAGGCTGGGCGCTGTTCCGCGGGGCACGTAGGGCTCCAGGATCGCCACACCGTTGATCGTCAACCGCCCCTGGGCATTACAGCACTTCACGTGGTCACCGGGCAGTCCGATCAACCGCTTGATCAGGTGATTGTCACCGCCGGGGTAGAGCCCCACGAACTCCATCGCCTTCTTCGCGGTCCCGGGATGATCCCCGAGATCCGGGCCCAACCAGTGGTTGGGATCCTCGAAGACAACGACGTCGCCACGTTTGAGGTCGAACACTTTGGGGGTGAGCTTGCTGACCACGACCCGATCGCCTCGCACGAGGGTGTCATTCATCGATGGGGAAGGTATCCAGAATGGCTGCAGGAGAAAAGTTTTGAGCAAGAAGGACAACACCAGGGCAACAACGACGACGACCACGATTTCGCGGGTCGCTGCCCACCACGACCCCTCGCGTCGCCCGCTGGCGCTTTCAGATCCGGAAGTCACCACGAGAGTGTGCCCCACGAAACCGTGAAGCCGGGCCACGGCCACATCTGTCGCTGAAGTTGATACCGCGGAAGAAGATACGGCGATGGC
>JALYUK010000454.1 GCA_030853805.1 Actinomycetota bacterium
CTATCGGCGTCACCGGAAACCACTGTCTCCAGGGTGTATTCGCCCTCCTGCAGGGCTAGGCCTCCGCTGGTCACGATGCCATCGTCACTCACCGACCAGTCGCCGGATTTACTGCCCTTGATAGCGACCTGGACCTCCCGCCCGAGGCGCGGGCCTGCCGCGCGGGCATTCACGGCGAGCCGCTGAGTGACTCCGAACTCCTCCTGGGTGGCGTCCGCAAGATCGGCCAGGCGCACCTCGCGGACGTTGATCTCATCGGCGATCACGTCGGTGAAATCGGCGAGCGCGGCCGGATTCGGGACCACGACCGTCACGCTCGGCAACGGCAGACGCACCCGCAACTGATGCGCCTTGCGCAGGCTGGATGTCGTCGAGCAGATGGCTCGGGCCCGGTCCATCGCCTCCACCAGTGCGTCATCGCTCGGCAGATCGTCAGCGACCGGCCAGTCGGTCAGGTGCACCGATGCTCCACCGGTCAGTCCGCGCCAGATCTGCTCCGTCTCCAAGGGCAGCAGCGGCGCAGCGACCCGGGTCAGTACCTCCAGCGCGGTGTAGAGCGTGTCGAACGCGGCGTGTGTTGCGGACGAACCGTCGGTTGCGCTGTCCCAGAAACGCTCTCGCGAACGTCGGATGTACCAGTTGGTCAGCACGTCGAGGAACCCGGCAACACTGTCGCAGGCACTCGCGATGTCGTACACGTCCAACTGACGACCGACCGTCTCCACCAGGTCACGGACCTTGGCGAGCAGGTAACGGTCCAGGACGTCTTCGCTGGCGGTCGACCATTTCGCGTCGTACCCGTCGGCATTCGCGTAGAGGCTGAAGAAGTACCAGCTGCTCCACAGCGGCATCATCACCTGACGCACGCCGTCGCGGATGCCCTGCTCGGTGACGACCAGGTTGCCGCCCCGCAGGATCGGGCTGGCCATCAGGAACCAACGCATCGCGTCCGCGCCGTCGCGATCGAACACCTCGGACACGCTCGGGTAGTTACCCAGCGACTTGGACATCTTGGCCCCGTCCGAACCCAGGACGATGCCGTGGCAGATGACCGACTTGAACGCCGGTCGGTCGAAGAGGGCCGTTGAAAGCACATGCAGCGTGTAGAACCAGCCACGCGTCTGACCGATGTACTCCACGATGAAGTCACCGGGGAAGTGGTGCTCGAACCAGTCGGCATTCTCGAACGGGTAGTGCACCTGGCCGTAGGGCATCGACCCGGAGTCGAACCACACGTCGAGCACGTCGCTCACCCGCCGCATCGTCGAATGACCGGTGGGGTCATCGGGGTTGGGCCTGGTCAGCTCATCGATGTAGGGGCGGTGCAGGTCCGGGGTGCGCTCGCCCGTCGCCTGGTCGACCCGGCCGGGCAGCACACCGAAGTCACGCTCCATGTCCGCAAACGAACCGTAGACGTCGATCCGCGGGTAGGCCGGGTCATCGGACTTCCAGACCGGCACGGGGCTACCCCAGAAGCGGTTGCGGGTGATCGACCAGTCACGGGCGTTCTCCAGCCACTTGCCGAACTGCCCGTCGCGGACATTGCTCGGCACCCAGGTGATCTCCTGGTTGTGAGCGAGCATCCGCTCCTTGATCGCGGTCACGCTGACGAACCACGAGCTGACCGCCATGTAGATCAGCGGATTGCGGCAGCGCCAGCAGTGCGGGTAGCTGTGGTCGTAGGTCTCGCGGCGCAACAGCACGGTGCCCTGCGAAACACTGTGGGCCCCCTCGTTGCGGGTGGCTGCCTTCAGATCGTCGATGATCGGGCCGTTCGCGTCGAAGACCTGCATCCCGGCGTACTCGTGCACCGGCGCGGTGAAGCGGCCGTCGGGGCCGACCGGGATGACCACCTGCATGCCCTCGCGGTCGGTGACGACCATGTCCTCTTCACCGAAGGCCCCGGCGCTGTGCACCAGACCGGTGCCGTCCTCGGTGGTGACGAAGTCGGCCTCGACCACCCGGAACGCGTTCTCGTGCTCGTCATCGAGGTAGTAACTGAAGGGCGGCAGGTAGGTGCGACCCAGGATGTCGGCGCCGGTCAACCGCTGCACGACGTGGGACTCCCAGTCTGCGTCTGCAGCACCGAAGAGGTCCTTCGCGTACGAGGCCACCCGGGCGGCCGCGATGACGTACCGCTCGCTCGTCCCGGTGACGTCGGACTCGACGACGAGGTAGTCGATGTCGGGGCGCACCATGATCGCCAGGTTGGACGGCAACGTCCACGGCGTGGTGGTCCAGATCAGGTAGAGCACTCCGGCGAGCTCGCCGTCGCCGGTGTCCCGCAGGCCGACGGTGACTGCCGGGTCCTGGCGCATCTGGTAGACGTCGTCGTCCATCCGCAACTCGTGGTTGGACAGCGGCGTCTCGTCGTTCCAGCAGTAGGGCAGCACCCGGAAACCCTCGTAGATCAGGCCCTTGTCGTAGAGGCTCTTGAACGCCCAGGTGACCGACTCCATGTACTGCGGGTTGAGCGTCTTGTAGTCGTTCTCGAAGTCCACCCAGCGACCCATCCGCCGCACGTAGGACTCCCACTCCCCCGTGTAGCGCAGCACAGAGGCGCGCGCTGCGTCGTTGAACTTTTCGACGCCCATCGACACGATCTCGTCCTTGGTCTTCAGCCCGAGCTGCTTCATCGCCTCCAGCTCTGCGGGCAGTCCGTGGGTGTCCCAGCCGAAGCGACGCTCGACGCGCTTGCCGCGCATCGTCTGATAGCGCGGGATCAGGTCCTTGACGTAGCCGGTGAGCAGGTGGCCGTAGTGCGGCAGACCGTTGGCAAAGGGCGGACCGTCGTAGAAGACGAACTCGTTGCCGCCGTCCTGCCCGGCGTCGCGACGCTCGACCGACGTGCGGAAGGTGTCGTCACGGTCCCAGGTGTCCAGGATGGCACTCTCGATGGCCGGGAAGTCCGGGCTCGGGGCGACGCCCTGCTGGCCGGCTCTGCTCGCCGACACGTCGTCACGACTCGGATCGACCTTCGGGTACGTCATGGGGTGCTTCCTTCGCCTGCGCTCGGTCCTCTGCATTGATCGAGGACGACGTACGCCGGTCTGTCACCGGCAGCGCCGCGGTACCACCCCGCTTGCCGCGCTTCTCGAACTCCTCGCGTGAGGCGAACGATCGGCAGCCGGCCGCTTGTTCCTGAGCTGTGACGGGCTCGTCCCGCCCGGTTCTACTGAGAGCCAGATCGACTCGGTTCTTCCGGAAGCTTGCCGCTGATGACGGCTCGAACGCTGTTGCGGCAAGTGTACGGCGTCGGGCGCAGTGACCGCATGCGTAGCTCTGGCAGCCACGATGGCTGTGGAGTGCACTCGACCAGGTCAGGAGCGCTGAGCAGCGACCTGTTCATGCACGTGGTTCAGGTGCTCGACTCCGTCGCCGCGGTCCAGGTTGTCCGGGTGCACCTTGCCGCCGAGGGCCAGGATCGGAGTGAAGAAGTAGATCTGCCCCTGCTCCAACTCGCCCTTGCGCTGCCGGGCACCACCGTGTGGACCAGCCAGGTCGCGGGGATGGGAGTGCTCACCGGGTAGGTGATCGCCGAGCAGCTGCGCCATATCGCCCTCGATGACGACGTTGTTCTGAAAGTGCGGGTCCAGACACTGAATGTCTTCCCGGCCGTCGACGCGCTCATAGTGGTAGACATGCCCGAAGCTGGTGACAGCGAACGGGATTCGCTGGGTATCGCCACCCAACCAGGTCTGCAGCACCGGAACCCAGTGCGCCGGATCGACGATCGCCAGCGCCTGATCGCCGTAGAAGCCGAGCCCGTACGCGCGCCACAACTCGACCAGTGCATCGGGCAGCCGACCCTCGGCGTATTCGCAGTACTGCAGGCTGGGCACCCGCACTCCCGCACCGGGCGGGAACGCCTGCACGAACCGGCGCACCGCAGCTCCGGTGTCGCCGGCCCGTTGGTCGAAGGTCTGACTCATTGCGCGATGTCTCCTCAAGGGTGGGCCCAACGTCGATCCGACGGTAGTCGATCCTGCGCAGGGCAGCGGCCGAGCGCGCGGTCAGAGACCGACGCTGCCCTGCATGATTCCGCCGTCGATGACGACGGTGTTGGCCGTCATGTAGCCGGCCTTGCCGGAGGCAAGGAAGACGACCACATCAGCGATCTCAGAGGATTGCGCTATCCGGCCCAGCGGAATCGAGGCGTTCAGTGCCTTCATCTTCTCCGGGTCGGCTTCGGTAGAGGCGTTGATGGGAGTGGATACGGCGCCGGGTGCAATGTTGACCATCCGGATGTTGTGCTCGCCGAGCTCGACACCGGCCGTACGGGTCAGCATCCGCATTCCGCCCTTGGACACGCAGTAGGCGATATTTCCCGGCATCGGCCAGTCTTCGTGAACAGAGGAGATGTTCAGGATCAGCCCGCCGTCGCCTTGGGCGATGAACTGCTTCGCGGCGGCCTGCGCGCCGA
>JALYUK010000338.1 GCA_030853805.1 Actinomycetota bacterium
GCGGAATGATCGGCTTCTTCGCCTCCAGCCCCCTGCAGGCTGCGGTCGGGGTGTGGGGCACGGCCGGGATCCTGTCACTGGTCGGTGTCTTCGCAGTCCTGGTTCTGACCGCCACACCGGTACAGCAGATTCCACAGCGACTCGCGTACCTACAGGACCGCCTGATGGGTCACCGCGAATCGGGCGTGGACGACGAGCTGGTGGACGCTGTCGGGGAAGGCCTGCACGGCAACGAGATCGACGGAGTCGGCGCCAAGCGTAGGAAGTTCGGTCGCAGCGCGCGGCGTCGCGGCGAGGACGGTAGCGCCCGGGACGGCGACGAGCCGTTCGAGCAGGCCGCGATCGTTGCCCGGACCACCAGGAACGGCCGTCGTCTTCGACCTGGCGAGCGGGTACCCGCCGGCGATGAGGTCATCGGCGAAGAGGTCTTCGACGGCGCAGAGGCATTCGCTGCCGCCACCTCGCCCGACGCGACGGGCTCGCGCTCCACTGCTCTACCGCGCAGCCGTAAATCACCCGAGCCCGACCCGCGGCAGGCGCCGACGGCTGCGCCCCGGGCCGAGAAGGTACCCGCGCGGATGCTCCCCGAGCCGGAGCTGCAGGCGCCGCCGACCCGACCGCTGCCGCAGCGCGTGGAGCAGCTCGCGCTGGCCGGGGATGTCACCTACACCCTGCCGATGAGTGACCTGCTGGCGCCGGGAACCCCGCACAAGACCCGCTCGGCGGCCAACGACCGCGTCGTGGAGTCACTGACCGAGGTGTTCGACCAGTTCGACATCAATGCCCATGTCAGCGGATTCAGCCGCGGCCCGACCGTCACCCGCTACGAGGTCGAGCTGGGCCACGGCACCAAGGTCGAGCGCGTGACGGCGCTGTCCAAGAACATCGCCTACGCGGTGGCGTCGGCCGATGTACGCATCCTCTCCCCGATTCCGGGCAAGTCCGCGATCGGTATCGAGATACCGAATGCAGACCGCGAGAAGGTGAGTCTCGGCGATGTGCTGCGCAGCCAGGCGGCCCGCTCCAGTGAGCACCCGATGGTTATGGGTGTCGGCAAGGACGTCGAGGGCGGCTACGTCATCGCCAACCTGGCCAAGATGCCGCACCTGCTGGTTGCGGGCGCGACCGGCGCCGGCAAGTCCAGCTTCGTCAACTCGATGATCACCTCGATCCTGATGCGCTCCACCCCGGATGAGGTGCGGATGATCCTGGTGGATCCCAAGCGGGTGGAACTGACCGGTTACGAGGGCATCCCGCACCTCATCACCCCGATCATCACCAGCCCCAAGAAGGCCGCCGAGGCCCTGCAGTGGGTCGTGCGCGAGATGGACACCCGCTACGACGACCTCGCGGCGTTCGGGTTCAAGCACATGGACGACTTCAACAAGGCTGTGCGCGCGGGCAAGGTCGTCCCGCCGCCGGGCTCGGAACGGGTGATCCACCCCTACCCCTACCTGCTGATCATCGTCGACGAGCTCGCCGACCTGATGATGGTGGCGCCACGCGACGTCGAGGAGTCGATCGTGCGGATCACGCAGCTCGCACGAGCCGCCGGTATCCACCTGGTGCTGGCTACCCAGCGTCCCTCGGTTGATGTCGTGACCGGACTGATCAAGGCCAACGTGCCCTCGCGGATGGCGTTCGCCACCTCATCGCTGGCCGACTCCCGGGTGGTGCTGGACCAGCCCGGCGCCGAGAAACTCATCGGCCAGGGCGACGCGCTCTTCCTGCCGATGGGCTCCTCCAAGACGATGCGCGTGCAGGGGGCCTGGGTCACCGAGACCGAGATCGCCGAAGTGGTCGCGCACGTCAAGGGTCAGCTCAAGCCCAACTACCGCAACGACGTCGCCGTGACCGCGCCGAAGAAGGACGTCGACGCCGATATCGGCGACGACCTCGATCTGCTGCTGCAGGCGACCGAGTTGGTGATCACCACGCAGTTCGGTTCCACCTCGATGCTGCAGCGCAAACTCCGGGTGGGGTTCGCCAAGGCCGGCCGGCTGATGGATCTGATGGAGTCCCGCGGCATCGTCGGGCCGTCCGAGGGCTCCAAGGCTCGGGATGTGCTGGTCAAGGGTGAAGACCTGCCGGCGACGCTCTCGTTGCTGCGCGGCAACGACGTGGGCGCGGCGTACGACGATCAGGCCACCGAAGAACCCGGCGAAGACGCATGGTCACTGACGGAGAACGGCCGGTCATGAGCCTCGCCCACACGAGGCGACGCAAGGGAGCGCAACGGATACTCGGCAATTACCCGAGCGCCGTACTGCTGGGGATACAGCTGTCCGGGATCGTGCTGTACCCGTTTCTGGGTGATGACGCCGTCGGCCGGTCCGCATTTGCGGTGATCCAGCAACTGGTGCTCATCGCGGCAGTTGCGGCAGTGCGGATGACCCCCGCGCTTACGATCCTGTCGGCAATCATCGGGGTGCCCGCGATCGTGTTCTCGATCCTTGACGTCCCACTGCATGACGCTGCGTGGGTGGTGATCGGCCTGGACTCCACGCATGCGGTGTTCTACCTCTACACGGCCTACGCGCTGATCCGCTACATGTTCCAGAACAGCGACATCGGCGCGGACGAGATCTTCGCGACGGGAGCATGCTTCACCGTCGTGGCCTGGGCCTTCGCCTACCTCTACGGGCTGGTTCAGGCGCTCGGCGGCGCCAGCCAGTTCTCCCTCGGCAGTGAGCCGCCGGGGCCGCTGACCTTCATCCAACTGATCTTCTTGTCGTTCACCACGATGACGGGCACCGGCTTGTCCGACATCGTGCCGACCGGCGACCATGCCCGGTCCATCGTCATGTTGGAGCAACTTGCCGGAGTGAACTACCTGGCTCTGGTCGTGGCCCGACTGCTCGGCATGACACTTGCTCGATTCCGACTCGAACGATGAACGGAGACTCGCCATGAGTGACGACCGGCACGGCGGCAACGAAGGCGAATACGGCGACGACGCGACACGACCGATACCCGCGTCCGATCCGCAACCCCGACGACCCGAGTCCGAACCGGGGTACCGGTCAGAACCGGGCTACCGATCCGGGCCGGAAAATTCGCAGCAGCAGCCATGGACCTCGGGGGCGCAACGGCGTGAGTACCCCGAGGCGGATCCGCCGCTGCGATATCAGGATCCTGGCTACCCGGGAGCCGTGCGCCGCTCGGGGGCAGGCGGGTCGTTCGCGGTGGCGTTCATCGCCGTTCTCATCGGGATGGCCGCCGGCCTGGGCGCGAGCTATGTCGCGGGCCACCACCGCCTGAGCAATCTGGTGCAGCAGGGCAATCTTGCCGTCGCAGGCCTGGTCGGCTGGCCGAAGTCCTCGACGAGTGACCTGCGTGCGCCGTCGGTACTTCAGCTGAGCACGACCAACTTCGTGATCGCCTACGTGATAGCGGCCGTCGTGACCCTCCTGCTGCTGTGGGCAGCGACCGGCTCACTACCGGCCGGTCGTGGAGCGTTCTCGTTGTTCCTGGCGGGTTGGGCTGCGACGTTGGTGGCGGGCGTGATCGCCCTGGTCGTCATGTATCTGGTGGTGAGTGACCGCTCTCAGTTGGGTCAGCTCGTCTCGGGAGCAGCGAACGCCGGCGCAGCGTGGGCGCTACGGGTGGGCTGGATCGTCGGACTGATCGCGGCGATCGGGCAGTCGCTGCGCCGCAAAACCGTCTAGTGCAGCTGAATCAGGAAGAGGGCGGTTGCGCGCACCCCACGAGCGCTCAGCCGTCGAGACCCGGGTAGGTCGCCAGCCCGGGGCCTCGGGTTGCCTGCAGATCCCGGGCCACGTCCTCGGCGGCGCCCAGCACGCGCAGTACGTTGGCGCCCGCCACCTTGATCAGGTCCTCGTCCGACCATCCTCTCTCGCGGAGCGCACCGAACAGTCGCGGATAGCTGCTGACGTCTGCCAGCCCGACGGGAAGTTCACCTACGCCGTCGTAGTCGCCTCCGACCCCGATGTGATCGACTCCGACGACCTCGCGCAGGTGATCGAAATGGGCGAGCACGTGATCGATCGTGGCGCTCGGACGCGGGTGACTCTGCTCGCGCCGTGCAGCGAAGGCTTCGTACGCCTCGTGATCATTGGGGTCGATGCCCTGGGCGCGGGCGATCTCCCGTGCCTCGGCACGCCAGGCTGCGCAGTCCGGTGCGACGAAGTCGGGCACGAAGGTCGCCATGATGATCCCGTCGCGTGCGCGCAACGTCTCCAGGACGTCATCGGGCGCGTTGCGGGGACTGTCGCAGACCGCCCTCGCGCTGGAGTGGGAGAAGATCACCGGAGCGACGGACGCGGCGAGTGCATCACGCATCGTGTCGGCGCTGACGTGGGAGAGATCCACGAGCATCCCCAGCCGGTTCATCTCATTTACGACCTGGACGCCGAAGATCGAGAGACCGTGATGCACCGGCTCGTCGGTCGCCGAGTCGGCCCACGGCACGTTCTCGTTGTGGGTGAGGGTCAGGTAACGCACACCCAGCGCGTACATCATCCGCAGCGCACCGAGGGAGCACCCGATGCTGTGCCCACCCTCCGCGCCGAGGAAGGACGCGATCCGGCCGGAGGCGAAGACCTCCCGTGCCTGCGCCGCGGTACGTGCCAGCCCCAGCCGATCGGGGTACCGCTCGATCATGAGATGCACGCCGTCGATCTGCTCCAAGGTGGCGGTCACCGCGGCATGACCCGGCAAGGTCGCCGGCACCCACACCGACCAGAACTGACCGCCGACCAGGCCGGCGCGCAACCGCGGCAGGTCTGTGTGGGTCCGCCCGTCGGTGCCTGCCCGCAGGTCGAGGCGGTCGAAGTCGTATCCCGCCAACTCGCGGGCTGCCCAGGGCAGGTCGTTGTGTCCGTCGATCAGCGGATAGTCGTGCAGCAGGTCCTGCAGGTCACGTGCCATCCGGCCATCTCACCACCCCGGGGGTTCGCGCCGGGCGGCGCGCCCGATGCCAACTACGCTGTAATCCATGTCGACCTCCTCGCGCAGCGTTGCGCTGGTAACACTCGGGTGCGCGCGTAACGAGGTCGACTCCGAGGAGTTGGCCGGCCGTCTCGCCGCAGGCGGGTGGACGCTCGTGGACGATGCGGCGGATGCCGACGTCGCCGTGATCAACACCTGCGGCTTCGTGGAGCAGGCCAAGAAGGACTCGATCGATGCTCTCCTGGAGGCGAACGACCTCAAGGAGCGCGGTCGTACCAAGGCCGTCGTTGCCGTCGGTTGCCTGGCCCAGCGCTACGGCAAGAAGTTGGCCGAAGAGCTACCCGAGGCGGACGCCGTGCTCGGTTTCGACTCCTACGAGAACATGTCCGCGCAGCTGACCGCGATCCTGGACGGGGAGCGTCCGGAGTCCCACACACCCGGGGATCGGCGCAAGTTGCTGCCGCTCTCACCGGTGGACCGGCAGGGCAGCGGCGTAGCCCAGCCAGGTCATGGGAGTAACAGCAGCAGCCTTTCGACCGCAGTTCCGCAGGATGTCGCGGTGGAGTCCCCGATCGCGACGCCGCGGATCATCCGGGCCAGGCTGGACGGTCGCCCGTGGGCGCCGTTGAAGATAGCCAGCGGGTGCGACCGCCGCTGCGCCTTCTGCGCGATCCCGATGTTCCGGGGGGCCTTCATCTCCCGGCGCCCGGCCGACGTGCTGGACGAGGCGCGATGGCTCGGTCAGCACGACGTCCGCGAGATCTTCCTGGTCAGTGAGAACTCCACGTCGTACGGCAAGGACCTGGGCGACCTGCGACTGCTGGACACCATGCTGCCGGAGCTCGTGGCCGTGGAGGGCATCTCCCGGGTGCGCGTCTCCTACCTGCAGCCGGCCGAGATCCGCCCCGATCTGCTGGACGTGATGACCTCCACGCCGGGTGTCGTCCCCTACTTCGACATCTCCTTCCAGCATGCCAGTGGTCGGCTGCTGCGTACGATGCGCCGTTTCGGGGACCGTGAGTCGTTCCTGGGGTTGCTGGAGCAGGTCCGCGAACGCTCCCCTCAGGCCGGTATCCGGTCCAACGTGATCGTCGGCTTCCCCGGTGAGACGCAGGACGACGTCAACGAACTGGAAGAATTCCTGCTCGAAGCCCGCCTCGATGTGGTCGGCGTCTTCGGGTACTCCGATGAGGACGGCACCGAAGCGGAGACCTACGGGGCGAAGCTGTCGGGCGATGAGATCGAGGCGCGGGTGGACCACATCCGCACCCTGGTGACCGAGCTGAACGAACAGCGCGCGGGTGAGCGGATCGGTGAGCTGGTGGAGGTACTGGTCGAATCGGTCGAGTACGACGAGGACATCGACGGCTGGGAAGTACGCGGTCGCGCCGGTCAGCAGGGTCCGGATGTCGATGGAGAGACGATCCTGACCTGCGCCGACGGTGCGTTGCCCGCCGTGGGCGAGATCCTCTCGGCACGGGTGGAGGACACCCTCGGGATCGACTGGATCGCGAGCCCGGTGTGAGCGGTGAGCGCCGATTGGTGCCGCCATCTCTGGTGCCCGATCCGGCGACCGCACCGAGTACCGGGGTCTCCAACTGGAATATCGCCAATGCGCTGACGATGCTGCGTATTGCCCTGGTACCGGTGTTCGGGTGGGTGCTGCTCGCTCGTGGTGGGCACGAGACGACGTACCGGTGGGAGGCGCTCGCGGTGTTCTTCGTGGCCTCGATCACCGACCGCATCGATGGCAACCTGGCCCGGTCCCGGGGTCTGGTCACCGACTTCGGCAAGATGATCGACCCGATCGCCGACAAGGCCCTGATGGGGATGGCACTGGTCGGTCTGTCGCTGATCGGGGAGATCCCCTGGTGGATCACCACACTCATTCTCGTCCGGGAGATCGGCATCACCATGCTGCGGCTGTGGGTTCTGCGGCACGGTGTCCTGCCCGCGAGCCGGGGCGGAAAGCTGAAGACCGCACTCCAGGCGTTGGCCATCGGACTGTTCGTCATGCCACTCGGCGGGATCGTGCACGTCGTGGCCTGGGCCGTCCTGCTCGTGGCGCTCGTGATCACGGTGCTTACCGGTATCGACTACATCTTCCAGGCGCTGCGGTTGCGCGCCGGGTCGAAGCAAACAGGTCAATGACGATGAGGTCGACGCCGATGTTCGAGCCGGCAGAGCTGATCGACGCGTTGCGACTGCGCTCAGCGACGGTTGCCGTAGCCGAGTCGCTGACCGGCGGGCTCGTGGTGTCAGCGCTGGTGGGGGTGCCCGGCGCGAGCGAGGTGGTGCGAGGGGGAGTCGTCGCCTATGCGACCGATCTGAAGTCCAGCGTGCTCGGCGTCGACGCCGACCTGTTGGCCCGCGGTGGCGCGGTACAGGCCCAGGTGGCGATGCAGATGGCGGCCGGCGTGCGCCGGGTACTTGCAGCGACCTGGGGTCTGGCCACCACAGGTGTTGCGGGTCCGGCGCCGCAGGACGGGCAGCCCGTAGGTCGCGCGTTCATCGCGGTGTGCGGTCCGGGCCGGTCGCAAGTGCAACAGCTGGACCTGTCCGGCGACCGCGCCGCGGTGCGCGAACGGTGTACGAGCGCAGTGCTCGAGCTGCTGGCCACCGCGTTGGAAGAAACCGGTGCGAGGACTAATTCGCCCGGCTGAATTGTTGCGCGGTCATGGTGTCTGTGGGCAAAGTCTGTGTGCACGGTCAGGGCTGCGTGAGGCATTGGTTAGGCTGAAGCCAGCACGACATAGTCACGGCTCGACATTTCGATATCTGTTGCACGACATCTCGATGCGGACACCTGGGAGGCGCTCATGATCTTGCTACGACGCGAACTCGGTGATGTCCTGCGCGACGAGCGTCAGGAGCAGGGCCGGACGCTGCGTGAGGTCTCGGCAGCCGCTCGGGTATCGCTCGGCTACCTCAGTGAGATCGAGCGCGGCGAGAAGGAAGCCAGCTCGGAGTTGCTGTCCTCGGTGTGCTCGGCGCTCGGCATCCCGCTCTCGATCGCCCTTTCTCAGGTGTCCGAGCGGGTCGCTGCAGCCGAAGCCGTGTCTGCGCCGGTGCCGCTGCCGATGCACAAGCCTGCGACACCGGTCGTCTCTGCAGCCTGACCGCAACCTGACAACTTCTCGAGAACGCAGCCTCAGCGGCCGAGCGGTCGCTGCTTTTTCCCGTCGTCGGTAGGCCCCAGGCCGCCCTGACAGGTGGGGCAGTAGAACATGGTGCGGTCCTGCGGTGGCTGTCCGATCATGGCCACCCGGATCTGGCGGCCGCACCGTTCGCACGGCAGGCCGCTTCGTCCGTGCACGTAGTTGTCGTCCTGCAGCCCGGTGCGTTGGGTGAGCGACCGGTTCGGGTGATGTGCTGAATGTTCCAGTTGCTGGTGGGCGACGTCGACCAGTTCGCGTAGTTGCGCGTGCTCCAGTTCTCCCACGGGCTGCCACGGCGGCATCCGCTGGGCGAAGAGGGCCTCCGCCGCGAAGAAGGTGCCGATCCCGGCGAGATTGCGTTGGTCCAGCAGCGCCGCACCGATCGGCACCTGCGGCGCGCGGGCGAGGTGGCTCACTGCCTGGTCCGGATCCCAGTCCGGGCCCAGGATGTCCGGGCCCAGATGTCCCACGAGCCGGTGTTCGCTCGACGTGGGGATCAGATCGAGCATTCCGAGCCGCCACCCCACCGCAGCCCAGGTGTCGGTGGCGAGCAGGGCCCGGATGTCGCCAGCCCGGGCAAAGCGCGGGGTGACCGAAGAGGTGGGACGCACCCGCCACGATCCCTCCATCCGCAGGTGGGAGTGGATGGTCAGTCCCGAATCAAGTCGGTGCAGCAGGTGTTTTCCACGACTGTGCACGCCGGTCGTGACCATGCCGTGCAGCGGGCGGTCCCCGATGTTGGGCCATCTCAGCTCCGCGCCTGCGAGTGGTTCACCCCGCAGCGCCGCATCGAGCCGTTGGGCGGCCTTCCACACCACATCTCCCTCCGGCATACGTTCGAACGTAGTTGCCGACGGTGCCGGCCGGCTGCGGGGGTCGAAATAGGATGGTCGCACTCAGCGCAGGTATGTGAAGCTGAGTGCCGCGCCGCGCATCGTTGCGGCATGTTCGGGCACCGATGCAGCAGGAGGACACGATGACGCAGGAATCGCAGTCGAAAGAGCCGAACGCGAAGGATCCGCAGAACGGACCGGATGAGGAGATGCGGCGCAAGTTCCGTGAGGCGCTGGACAAGAAGCACGCGCACGGTGGGCCCAATGCCCCCGATCGCAGTGGTCGCTCCAAAGCAGCGGGAAAACACGATGCGGAAACTGGGGGAACCCAGCAGATGTTCCGCCGTAAGTCGGGCTGACCCAGCGCGTTGGAATGTCGAACAGCTGAGGCATTGATCGACGAGGGCGTTGATCAACTGCCGCGTTGGTCAACGTCGTAGTCGCAGGCCGCGGGGTGTCGTATGGAACCCCGCGGTCTGTAGTGCAGCGGTCAGCGGAGAGTCGGCACCGAGCACGGCGTCACCGTCCGCAGTGTGCACGGTAATTCCACTCAGTGCGCCTTCGCGGACGGCGAGGACGAGTGCGTCTGCCGCGGCTTGGAGTTCGGATTCTTCGGTGGACCAGCTCAGCAGCGACTTGCCGCCGCGCTCTATGTAGAGGGCCAACGACCCGTCCACCAGCACCACGAGAGCACCGGCTTTGCGGCCCGGTTTGTGTCCGCCACCGGATTCGGGCCAGGGCAGTGCCGCGCCGTACGGGTTGGCAGGGTCGGCAGCGGCCAGGACGACCGCGCGCGCTGCCTCGCTCGGCGCCGGCGGATCCCACGGGTTGCGGTGCGAGGTGATCGGTTTGGTTCCCGCGCGGAGCCGATCGATCGCGCCGGAGGTGGCGAACTGGGCCGCGCCCAGACCTTCCACGAAGTATCCACGTCGCACCCGTCCGGTCTCCTCAGCCGAAGCCAGCACCTTGTAGATGACCGAGAACCCACCCGGCACCCCTTCGGCAGCCACCGATCCACGGGTCACCACGCCATAGCGGTCCAGCAGCACCTCGGTGGTCGCGAGCGCGCGCAAGGTCGCGTCGGTGTCTGCAGCGGGCAGCGCGGACCACCGCCCCGCGCCGGTCGGCGGGCCACCGCGGACCGGCATTGCCGGGCGGGCAGCGCCCATCGCGCGCAGACCGGAGCCGGGTCGGGCATACCGCGTGCGCCGTGGGCCGGACGTACGGGCCTTGTGGGCCGTCTTGCCGCCGGCCAACAGGGCGCGTACCGGAGTCAGGGTGTCGCCGGTCATTCGTCCGGCCCACACCAGATCCCACAGAGCGGTGATGAACTCGGTGTCGTTCGTCGAGCCGACCGCGTCCGAGAGTGACCGGAAGAAGTAGGCGCCGCCCGCGCCGAGCGCTTCGATCAGAGCGAGGTGGGTCGGTGCCAGCTCGAGCGTCGTATCGGCCGGTGCCAGCGTGAGGTGGGCTGTCTCCGCCAGATGCAGGGACACCCATCCGTCGTCGCCGGGTAGTGCTGCGTGCCCCTGCCAGAGCACCTCACCACCACTGGTCAACTCGTCCAGCAGCGCCGGGGTGTAACCGACGACCCGAGCCGGCAGCACCAGGGTCTCCAGCGCGCTGGCGGGCACCCGGGCCCCGGCAAGCTGTTCCACTGCGCGCAGCAGGCCATCGACACCCCGGGCGCGCCCCTGGATGCCTTGCCAGGAGGGCATGAACCGCGCGAATTCCACTGCCGGCACCGGTTCGACCTCTGCCCGTAGCGATGCCAGCGAGCGCCGCTTGAGGATCCGCAGCACTTCGCGGTCGCAGAACTCCAGCGCGCCCTCGCCGGACTGCACGCCGGGCCTGAACTCGCCCTCCACCAACCTGCCGACACCCACGAGGCGCCGCAGGCCGTCGTTGACCACTGCGCGACCGAGACCGAACGACTCGGCGGCTTCCATGACGGTGAACGGGATATGCGTGCGGGCGTAGCGCGACAGCAGCTCCCCGAGCGGGTCGTTGACCGGTTCGAGGAAGACACCGGGCACGCCGGGTGGCAGGGCAACGCCGAGTGCGTCGCGTAGGCGGGATGCGTCTTCGATGGCGGCGTACCGCACAATCCCACCCCAGGAGGGCTCGATGACCCGCCGGGTCTGGACGAGCTCGGTCAGCCACCCCTGGACCTCGCCGACGGTGCTCTCGCTGCGGGCGGTGACCTCGGTGACGGTGAGTGGGCCGAGCACCCGCAGCAGGTCGGCGACATCCTCCATGTTTCGTGCGCGACGGTTCTGCGCCAGGCGTTGCAGCTCCTGCCCGGTGTCGGTGACGACCTGCGGGTCCAGCAGATCGCGCAGCGAGGCACCCTCGGCGGTTCCCAGCAGATCCGACAGCAACGACGGGTCGAGCGAGAGCGCGGCGGCACGACGTTCGGCGAGTGGGGAGTCGCCTTCGTAGAGGAACTGTGCGACGTACCCGAAGAGCAGACTCGCCGCGAACGGTGAGGGTCGCGGTGTGTCGACCTGCACCATGCGCACCTTGCGTGCCCCGATATCGCGCATCAGCTGAGTCAGGCCCGGCACGTCGAAGACATCCTGTACGCACTCGCGCACCGCCTCCAGCACGATCGGGAACGACGGATAGCGGCTGGCGACCTCCAGCAGTTGCGACGCTCGTTGGCGTTGCTGCCACAGCGCCTGCCGCTTACCCGGCTGCCGTCGGGGCAGCAGCAGGGCACGTGCCGCGCACTCGCGGAAGCGCGCTGCGAACAGTGCCGATCCGCCGATCTGCTCGGTGACCAGCTGATGTACGTCATCGGGGTCGAGGGCGATGATCTCCATCAACGCACTGCCCAACGACTGCTCGCCCTCGTCGAGATCCAGGTCGAGCAGCCGCAGCACGATGCCGTCGTCGCCGTGCATGGCCTGCACCTCCAGGCCGAACCGCTCCCGCATCCGAGCCGCGATCGCGAGTGCCCAGGGTGCGTGTACCCCGGCGCCGAAGGGTGAGTGGATCACGATCCGCCAGTCGCCCAGTTCGTCCCGGAACCGCTCGACGACGATCTGGCGGTCGTGGGACAGGTGGCCGGTGGCTTCCTGCTGATCGCGCAGGTAGGCGATCAGGTTGTCCGCGGCCCACTGGTCCAGGCCCGCGGCGCGCACCCGTTCATGTGCCTTGTCGTCGGGCAGGGCACCGACCTCGCGGACGAAGGCACCTACCGCGGCGCCCAGCTCGACCGGCCGTCCCAGCGAGTCGCCCTTCCAGAACGGCAACTTTCCCGGTTGGCCGGGGGCAGGCGTCACCAGCACCTGGTCGTGGGTGATGTCCTCGATCCGCCAGGTGCTGGTGCCGAGGGTGAACAGGTCACCGACCCGCGACTCGTAGACCATCTCCTCGTCCAGCTCACCCACGCGACGCCCGGGCCCGGTGCCGCCGGCCAGGAACACGCCGTACAGCCCGCGGTCGGGGATCGTGCCGCCGCTGGTGACCGCGAGTCGTTGCGCGCCGGGACGACCGGTCAGGGTCGCGCCGACCCGGTCCCAGACGATGCGCGGTCGTAGCTCGGCGAACTCTTCGCTGGGATACCGACCCGAGAGCATGTCGAGCACCGACTCCA
>JALYUK010000499.1 GCA_030853805.1 Actinomycetota bacterium
GATCTGACTGCTTTCGGTCCGCTGGAGATCGTCGAGCACGTCGCTCTCGATGGGGTCGACCCGCAGGCCAGCAACACCGCCGATGAGCCGAACCGGGTGACCCCGGAGTGCGTCGAGGTCACCGAGGCCATCGACGGAACCGTGACGGTACAGATCGCGCCGGCAGCGTGGCACCTGATCCGGCTCACTACCCGGGCTTGAGGCGCAGTCAGGATGTTCTCGAAGCCCTCACCAGGTCAACGAAATAGCTGTGCACCCGGTAGTCGTCGGTCACCTCCGGGTGGAATGAGGTGGCCAGGAGCGACCCCTGGCGCACAGCGACAATGCGTCCCGCCGCAGGCCCGTCCGGCACCCGCCCGAGCACCTCGACGCCCGCACCTGTCTGCTCCACCCACGGAGCCCTGATGAACACGGCATGGACGGGACGGACAGTGCCGTCGGTCAACCACGCCAGCCGCAGATCAGTCTCGAACGAGTCGACCTGCCGACCGAAGGCGTTCCGCCGCACAGCGATATCCATTCCACCGAGGGTCTCTTGTTGGCGGTGACCGTCCAGCACCCGGTCGGCGAGCAGAATCATCCCCGCGCACGACCCGTAGACCGGCATACCTGCCGCAATCCGTTCCCGGATCGGAGCCTGCAGTTCAAAGGCACGCAGCAGTTTGTCCATCGTCGTGGACTCACCACCCGGCAGCACCAGGGCATCGACCTGGGCCACTTCGGCGGGTCGGCGAACAGGCACGGCCTGCGCGCCGGCCGACTCCAGGGCGCGCACATGCTCCCGCACATCTCCCTGCACAGCGAGCACACCGATCCGCAGCCTCGTCACCAGAGGATCCTAGGAAACCTGGCCCGCACGGCTGCCATCGGGCATCGCACATCGCACATCGCACATCGCACATCGCACATCGCCATACTTGACCGCATGCTGATTGACGTACCTGCGCCAGTTCGGCGACGGGCGTTGCTGCTGGGTGCGCAGCGCTGGCTGGACGATCTTCCCTGTCTCATCGAGGAAATCGCCCACACCTGGCAGCTGAGCGACCTCAGTGGCCCGTTCCAGGACGCCACCGAGGCGTATGCGGTCGGCGTCACGTGCGCAGATGGCACCCCTGCCGTGCTCAAACTGATCGTCCCGCGAGGTCGCGACGCCGAGAACGAGATCACCGCCCTGCACCTTGCGGGCGGCCGGGGCGCCGTGCGCCTGCTGCGCGGTGATGCACCCCGGGGTGCGCTGCTGTTGGAACGGCTCGGCGCATCGATGCACGACCTGTCCCTGCCCACCCGGCAACGCGAGATCCACCTGGTGCGAGCCCTGGCGCAGATCTGGCGTCCCGTGCAGGGATCCCACCTTCCGACCACTGCCCAGATCGGCCTCGAGCTCGCGGAAAACATCGAAGTGAACTGGAACGCGGCGACACACTCAACCCCCGAAAACGTCATTCGCAGCGCGCAGGCCGCTGCGCTCGCGCGAGCCGCAGCGTACGACGCCCGGACCGCAGTGCTGCTGCACGGGGACGCCCATCAGTGGAACGCGCTGCAATCGGAGCGCGGGTTTGCTCTGGTCGACCCCGATGGTCTGATCGGCGACCGCGAGTACGACCTGGCCGTCCTGGTCCGCGAAGATCCGTGGGACGCCGATGCGGAACCTCGGGAACAGTCCCGGCGCCTCGCCCGTTCGACAGGGACCGACCCCGATGCAATCTGGCAGTGGTCGGTCGCCCAGCGGGTACACACGGGACTGCTGCTGTGCGCGCTCGGGATAGAGGAGGAAGGGACGGCGATGCTGGAATTCTCCCGCCACCTTGCCGAGACCGCCGCCTGAACATAACGACTTGATCTCTGTACCCAGCCGGTTGGCTAGAAGTTATCAGGCATCGCGCAGACTTCGCCCATGACTTCCCGCAACATTTTCTCGGTCCCCCTCCTTTTCAGCTGCTCAATTTTGACGGTGGCGTTGACAGCCTGCGGAACCAGCACAGGTCCAGGCGCAACGACGCCCGCGCCGGTTACGAAGACCGTGGTGGTGACATCGGCGGTGAGCACTACGCCACGCGCTTCTGCCCCAGTTGCCACATCAACCCCCGCCAGCCAGCAGACACCCGGGACAAACATATCGAGTTCGGTGACCGCGCCGTCCACTTTTGTGATGCCGAATGAAGTCGGCAAGGTGCTTCAAGCAGCGCAGGACGACATTCAACGGGTCTCGGGCAACCCGGTGTTCTTCACCGCCTCTAGCGACGCCACCGGTGCGAACCGCTTCCAGGTTCTCGACTCGAACTGGAAGGTCTGCGCTCAGAACATAACGCCGGGCAGCCGCCAGGACCAGGACAGCAACATCAGCTTTTCCGTCGTCAAGCTTACTGAGCAATGTCGATGAGACATCCTCAGCCGGAGGCGCCGAACCACCCGCCACGCGACGTGCGACCGGACAGGTAACTGTCGACCACGGCCGCGCCCAGCCCGTCCAACTCGGGCGCCTGCACACGGCCCCCCGACCGCCCCGCGAGCTGATCGAGGAACCGCGCCAGTCCCGGATCCTCACCGAGCCGGAAGATGGTGGTCTGAGCACCCAGCCGGACCGATGTATCCAGCTCCCGCACCGCGTACGCGACGGTCAACGGGTGCGGCGGATAGTCGAAGAAGACCTCGCCGTCGGCCTCGAGGTGGGAGGTCGGCTCCCCGTCGGTCACAATCAACAACACCGGTTGAGCATTCGGGAACCGCCGGAAATGACCGTTGGCCAGCATCAATGCGTGGTGCAGGTTGGTGCCTTTCTCCCACTCCGGGGCCAGTCCGGTCAGCTCGGCGATGTCCATCGTGCGAGCGTGCCGTCCGAAGGCGACCAGCTCCAGGTGATCGCCCCGGAAGCGGGTGGAGATCAGCTGATGCAGCGCCAGTGCAGTCCGCTTCATCGGCAGCCAGCGACCGTCCATCGCCATCGAGAACGACGTGTCGACGAGCAGCGCAACCGCTGCCTGCGTGCGCGCCTCGGTCTCCTGCACCTCCACGTCCTCGAAGGAGATCAACGGCCCGCCCGGCTCGCCGGCCCGCCGCACCGTCGCGTTGGTCAGCGTGCGGGTCACGTCCCACGATTCGGTGTCGCCGAACTCCCATGGCCGCGAAGCCCCGGTCGGCTCCCCCGCCGTGCCTGCCTTGCGTGCATCCCGCTGTCCCTGCCGACCCGACAGCGCCTGGCTGACGTCCCGCAGCAGCGACCGTCCCAATTCGCGCATTGCACGGGGTGAGAGCCGCAGGTCACCCTGGGGGTCGGACTGCAGGTAGTCGCGGCTACGCAGCTGTTTGTCCAACTCGGCGAGGCGTTGCGCGTCGATGGCGGCTTCGTCACCGAGCTGACGGCGTAGTGCGTCCAGGTCCAGGTCGTCCATCTGTGCTCCGGCGTACTGCTGGGACAACTGCTCTCCCAGAGCGTCCAGGTCGGCGAGGTCCTGCAGCATTCCCGTGCCGTCACCCAGCCCCATCCCCTGCTCGCCCTCGAACTGCTCGCCACCGCTCCAGTCCTCGCCTGGGCGCAGCGCACGCAGGTTGTCGTCCAGCGCCCCGAGCTGATCCATCAACTCCGGCGACCCGAACGCCTGCGCGGCCAGCGCATCCAATTCGTCGCGCTGCTCCTGGGTCATCGAGTTACGCATCCGCTGGGCAGCGGCCGCCCGCTGCGCCAGCGCATCCAGCAACTCGTCCATCGTCTCAGGGCGTTCGGGAAAGAAATCCCCGTGCTTGTCCATGAACTGCTCGAACGCGGAGTCGGTGTTCTGCCCCGCCCGGTGCTGTGCCAACAGCGAATTGAGATCCTTCAGCATCTCGGCGACCCCGGCGCGGTCCTCCTCAGTGGCGCCTTCAAGAGCCTTCTTCATCCCCGCGAACCGCTGGTCGAGCATCTCGCGCCCGAGCAGGTCCTTGATCCGTTCGTAGTCTTCGCGGGCTTCGACATCGCGCCATGGATAGTCGCCGAGCTCGTTGACCGCAGCGGCGGTCGATGGTGACAGGTTCTCGATCCGCATCTCGGCGAATCTCGCGTCGTCGTCCAGGTCGCGCGCGAGCCGCTTGCGCTCGCTGAGCACGGCTTTGTCCAGTAGTTGCTTGATCTCGGCAAAAGTGCCGTCCAAATTGTGTTTGGCCAACATCTCGCGACGCTTCTGCGCAACCTGCCGGGCCAACTCGTCCAGACCTTGCTGATCGCGACCCCCGCGACGTAGGAATTCACGCATGGCGTGCTCGGGAGAATACCCGGACATCACATCTTCCCCGATGGCATCCAGCGCCTCGGACAGGTCCACCGGCGGCGCGAGTGGGTCCGGCCCACCGACGTATCGGCCGTAGCGAGACCGATGCGTTCGCTTACTGACCATCGCGCAAACCTCCGGGTAACGAGTAGATGGATCTAGCGGTAGGTCGCTCGGCCTTCTTCGTCGACGTCCTTGCTGACCTTGCGTGCGAGATACAGGCCCTCCAGCGCCAACTCGACGGCACTGGCCCGTGCGCCGGCAGTACCCGCCCCGAGCCGATCGGCAACCTGGTCGTAAAGATCGGATCCGGCGATATCCGGCAGTGATGCGAGCAGGACCGCGGCGGTCACTTCGTCCCCGGTGCTCACCTCATGACCTGCCTCGATCGCAGCTACGAGCGGGCCCAGATCGATGCCGCGCAACCGAGCTCGGGCGGTGTCGGCGATCGCCATCCGCAACAGGTGTTCCAGAACTGCTTCTTCGCGGCCTTCGTGGCCACTTTCGAATTCGACCTTGCCCGTCAGCACGTCTGACGCAGTGTCGAGGTCGATGATCCGCGCAACCGCTTCGTCCTCATGCTGCACCGTCGCCCGGCGCAGTGCTGCGGCAGCGACGGTTTCGGCTGCTGCAATCGCGAATCGCGCAGACACTCCGGAGCGCTGATCGACGGCACTGGATTCGCGCAGGCCACGGGTGAAACGAGCCAGGATCTCGACAATGAAATCGGGCACCGCGCCAACGAGGTGCGCCTCCTGGGAGATCACGGCGATCTCGCCCTCGACGGTCAGGGGGTAGTGGGTACGCACCTGCGCACCGAAGCGGTCCTTCAGCGGGGTGATGATGCGGCCGCGGTTGGTGTAGTCCTCTGGATTGGCGCTGGCCACGACGAGCACGTCCAGCAGCAACCGGAGCACGTATCCGCGTACCTGGATGTCGCGTTCCTCCATCACGTTCAACATCGACACCTGAATGCGCTCCGCCAGGTCGGGCAGTTCGTTGATCGCGACAATGCCGCGGTGCGCGCGCGGGATCAGGCCGAAATGAATGGTCTCCGGGTCGCCCAGACTGCGCCCTTCGGCGACCTTCATCGGGTCGATATCGCCGACCAGGTCGCCCACCGAGGTATCGGGTGTCGCGAGCTTCTCGGCATACCGTTCGTCCCGGTGCCGCCAGGCGACGGGCAACTGGTCGCCGAGCTCGCGCGCACGCCGGATCGATGCCGGGGTGATCGGGTCGTACGGGTGCTCGCCGAGTTCGGAACCCGCGATCACCGGCGTCCACTCGTCCAGCAGACCCGCAAGGGTGCGCAGTACGCGGGTCTTGCCCTGCCCGCGCTCACCGAGCAGCACGATGTCGTGCCCGGCCAGGCGTCACGACCTTCCGCGAGAGCGGCGAGCAGGTTGCGGCGGATCTCCTGACGGACGCCGATCAGCTCGTGGCCGCTGGCGCGTAGTTCGGCGAGGGTGGAGATGACGGGGGCTGTGGTGGATGCACTCACCCCTGCACGCTACGTCACGCCTCGGACCGACCGATCGACGCGGGTTGGTCGGTGCTGTCAGGCCGGGTCGGCGACACGCGACTGCACCCAGTCGTGGAATGCCGCGATGTGATGCTCGCTGGGTACGAGAACGCCACCGTTCGCGTACATCCGCGAACTCATCGCCGGCTGGCACCGTTCGCAGGCGTCGAAGTCCTGCCTGTTGACGCGGTCGAACAACTCCACGGACGCGTCCAGGTCCTTTCCACTTTCGACGACGCCCGGCAGGTAGAGCCAGTCACACTCCACGATGGTGCGATCGGGCGCCATCGGGAACATCCGGTGCACGATCACGTGGTCGGGCACCAGGTTGATGAAGACCTGCGGACGCACCGTGATGGCGTAGTAGCGCCGATCCTGCTCCTGGCTCACCCCCGGTATCCGGTCCAGGCCCTGCGAACCGTCCACCGTGAATCCCTGGATCTGCTCGCCGAACTGCGCGCCGTGTCCGACGAAATACTGCGCGGCGTATCCGTCGGCGAACTCCGGCAGTACCTCGGTCAGCTCCGGGTGGATCGTCGCGCAGTGATAGCACTCCATGAAGTTCTCGATGATCAGTTTCCAGTTGGCCCGCACGTCGTAGACGATCCTGCGTCCCAGCGCGAGATTCTCGATGTCGTAGCGCTCGATCGACTCCAGGTCGCCCAGCCGGTCGACCACCTCCTGCTGCACCGAGGCGGTGAAGTCAGGCGCCTGGTCCGCCAGACACACCCACACGTACCCCAGCCACTCCCGGACGTGGATAGCGCGCAACCCGTAGTCGACCCGGTCTATGTCGGGCATCTTGGTCAGGTTCGGCGCCGCGATCAGCTTGCCGTCCAGGTCATAGGTCCAGGCGTGGTAGGGGCATTGGAACGCGCGTTGGACCTGTCCTGACTCGTGCACACACAACCGGGCGCCGCGGTGTCGGCAGATATTGAAGTAGGCCCGCGCCTGCCCTGTGCGGTTACGGGTCAGCAGAATGCTCTCGCGACCGATCTGCACCGTCCGGAAAGAACCCGGTGCAGGCAGGTCTGCGCTGCTGACAGCGCAGCACCACAGCTGCTCGAAGATGCGCTCCTGCTCGCGAGCGAAGTACGTGGGATCCACATAGGTATGACCGGGCAGCGTGGAGATCAGGCTGGAGCCGGCCCGGCTGCCGGGCTCGCTCGCAGACGGGGTGGACTGCACGGTGGTGGTCACGTCACTCCTTCGATCAACAGTGTGTGCAACGGAACTGAGCGGTAGTCGGGTAGGAACGTCATCCGGCCGGTAACCCGACAGCGAACGCCGCCAACGCCCGAACAGCCGCACCTGATCGATCCCGACAACACCGATCGGCTCTCCCGCACGTCGGTAGACCGCCAGAAAGCTGCCCGAATCCAGGTCGCCGGCCTCGACGCTCACCTCGTCGTGACCGTCGATGGTGCCTGCGAACTGAATGCGCGACCCGTACTGGTCGGACCAGAAATACACTGGTGCCACCTTCCCGATGGCGCCGCCGTGCAGGAGCTGCTGACTGATCAACGCGGGGCGCTCGTGGGCTCCCGTCCAGTGTTCGACGCGTCGATGTCTGCCGCCCTGCTCGTCGTACCAGGTCGCGCAGTCACCGACGGCGTAGACGCCGTCGATGCCGGTGAAGCCTGCGGCGTCGCACCGCACGCCGCCCCGTAGATCCAGGCCCGTCGACCCGAGCCACTCGACGTTAGGTACGGCGCCCACCCCCACCACCACGACGTCAGCCGTCAGCACCTCACCGTCGGCCAGCTGCACCTGTCGCACCCGGGTCTCACCGGTCATCCCGACCGGCGCCGCACCGGTAAGAAGTCGGACGCCCGCGCGTTCATGGACACGAGCGACCACGGCACCTAGAAATACGCCGAGCGGACCCGCCAAGGGCGTGGGCGCAGCCTCCACCACCGTCACCTGCAGTCCGAGTTCGTGCGCAGACGACGCGATTTCCGAACCGATGAAACCGGCTCCGATGACCACGAGGCGACGGCTGATCTGCAGGTCGGCCGACAGTGCAAAGGCGTCATCGAGAGTGCGCAGGGTGTGAATGCCCGCCAGCCCCGGACCACATGGCAGGGTGCGGGCCCGGGCACCCGTCGCGAGCACCACGGCGTCGCCGAACACCTGCCGACCGTCGGCGAGCGTGACGGTGCGGTCAGCAGCGAGATCGACGGCGGCATCGCCCAGCAGGTACTGCAAACCGAGCGACTCGGTTTCATCCTCCAGGGCGAGATCGGCCACGCCCATCGTCCCGGCCAGAAATTGCTTCGACAGCGGCGGCCGGTCGTAGGGCGCGTGCCGTTCGTCTCCGATCAGCGTGATGTCCCCGTCAAAGCCCTCCGCCCGCAAGGCGCGGGCGGTGCTCAGACCGGCCAGGGAGGCACCGACGATCGTCACTCGATGCGGTGTCATACCGATCCGAGGCTCAATCCGGGTGGCAGGTTCGGCTGCTGGGTGGACAGTTCGACCTGAATCTCACCATCGACGACGACAACCCGATGCGCCCGTACCGGGCGCTTGGCCGGCGGCGCATCGACGGCGCCGGTGCGCAGGTCGAAGCGCGATGCATGCAGCGGGCATTCCACCTCGCAGCCCTCTACCCACCCGTCGGCCAATGACGCGTCCTGGTGGGTGCACGTGTCGTCGATTGCAAACAAGTCGCCGTCTTCGGTGTGAAAGACAGCTATCGGCGGATCTGCCGCCACCCGCAGCGCATCGCCGGGCGCCAGCGCAGCCAATGGGCACACTCTCAGCATGGGGTTCACCTCGGGACGGATTGCAGGGACGGCGGTTCCAGCGGCATGCCGGTTCCAGCGCGGTAGAACGTCGTGTCCTGCGCCGCCAGGGGCGTCCGACCGCGCAACAGGTCGGCGGCCTTCTCGGCGAGCATCACCACGGGTGCGTAGATGTTGCCGTTCGTCACGAAGGGCATGACCGAGGCATCGGCGACGTAGAGGCCCTGCAGCCCGTGCACCGCCATGGTGGCCGGATCGACCACGGCCATGTCGTCGGTACCCATTCGCAGCGAGCAGGAGGGGTGCAGCGCGGTCTCGGCATCCTTGGCCACCCAGTCCAGGATCTGCTCATCGGAAGTGACCTGCGGTCCGGGCGAGATCTCCCCGGCGCTGAACGGCGCGAGCGCCGGCTGGGCCAGGATCCGGCGAGCTGTCCGGACGGCCTCCAGCCATTCGCGGCGGTCGTTCTCGGTGGACAGGTAGTTGAAGCGCAACGCCGGTTTCACCCGCGGATCACGACTGGTGATCTTCACCGAACCGATGGTGTCGGCGTACATCGGACCGACATGCACCTGATAGCCCTCGCCACCTTCAGGAGCCGACCCGTCGTAACGCACTGCGATCGGCAGGAAGTGGAACATCAGGTTGGGGTAGGCGACCTGGTCGTTGCTGCGCACGAAACCACCACCCTCGAAGTGGTTCGTGGCGCCTGGGCCCTTACGCGCGAACAGCCACTGCGCACCGATCCATGGCTTGTAGCGGTGTTTGAGGTAACGCTGCATCGTGACGGGCTGTTTGGCTGCATGCTGGATATAGACCTCCAGGTGATCCTGCAGGTTCTCTCCCACACCGGGCAGGTGGTGCACTACCGGTATCCCGAGCGCGGCCAGCTCTGCGGAGTTACCGACCCCCGACAACTGCAGCAGCTGCGGGGAATTGATGGCACCGCCACACAGGATGACCCGCTGCGCGCGGGCCTGGATGCCCCGGTGCCGCCCCCGGTCGTAGGTCACCCCGACCGCGCGGGTGCCATCGAAGACGATCGCGGTGGCCAGGGCGCGGGTGCGCACCGTGAGGTTGGGTGCTCCCATCACCGGGTGCAGGTAGGCCCGAGCAGCCGACAGTCGGCGGCCACGGTGGATATTGCGATCGAACGGCGCGAAACCGTCCTGGCGATAGCCGTTGACGTCACCGGTCCTGGGGTAACCCGCCTGCTCGGCTGCCGCGAAGAAGGCCTCGAACAACGGATTCGTCGCCGGGCCGCGCTCCAGAATCAGTGGACCGTCGTGCCCGTGGAAAGGGTCGTCAGGGGCCGCCGCGAGGCAATTTTCCATCTTGCGGAAGTAAGGCAGACAGTGCGCGTAGTCCCAGTCCTGCATGCCCGGCACGGTCGCCCAACGCTCGTAGTCCATCGGATTTCCGCGCTGGAAGATCATGCCGTTGATGCTGCTGCTGCCGCCGAGTACTTTGCCGCGCGCGTGATAGATCCGCCGCCCACCCATTTTCGGCTCGGGTTCGGACTCGTATCGCCAGTCGTAGAACCTACTGCCGATCGGGAACGGGAGGGCGGCCGGCATATGGATGAAGACATCCCACAGCGAATCCATCCGTCCCGCCTCGAGTACGAGGACCCGCCTGGAAGGGTCCTCACTCAGTCGCCGGGCCAGCACGCTACCGGCGGATCCACCACCCACGACGATGTCGTCGTACTGCTGTGTCCCGTTGTCCATCGATTCTCCACACATCACGAGGTCGAACCCGCCGTCACCGCCGTATCGAGAGTAGCAATGTAAGCGTCATATGCACCAGCTCTCACATAGTGCAACTTCGATCGCTTCATTCCTGCTGGTTTCAACGGATCTATAGTTGCGCCATGAGCGTCGAGGGGGCAGATCAGGGCGGTAAGGAGAGCCGCGGACTGGGCGGTGTGCAGTCGGTGGACCGGGCGATCACAGTGCTGGAGATCCTCGCTGCCCGCGGCAGTGCCGGAGTCAGCGAGGTAGCCGACGAGATCGGGGTGCACAAGTCGACGGCCTTCCGGCTGCTGGCCGCCCTGGAAGAGCACGATCTGGTCCGCCAGGGCGAAGACCGCGGTCACTACGAGCTGGGTTTCGGAATGCTGCGCCTGTCCAATTCCATCCCCGGCCGCCTGGATCTGGTCCGCCAGGCACGACCGGTCATGGACGCTCTGGCGCTCGAGCTGGACGAGACCATCAACGTTGCCGTGTTGCGTCAGGGGTACGTCGTCAATGTCGGGCAGTCGATCGGCCGGTCGGCGGTTGCTGCGCACAACTGGATCGGCGAACTCACGCCACCGCATGCCACCTCCAGCGGGAAGATCCTGCTCGCAAATCTGGACGCAGAACAACGTCGCATGATGACCCTGCAACTGGTCCGGTTCACCGACCGCACCATCACCACCCGCTCGGCGCTGGACAAGGAGCTGCTGACGGTCACCCAGTCGGGGTACGCCAGCACCGATGAGGAGCTGGAGGTCGGATTGAGGGCGATTGCGGCGCCGCTGCGCGACCACACCGGCGCGATCGTCGCGGCGCTGTCGGTGTCCGGGCCCGCATACCGCTTCGACGTCGAACGCACCACGCAGCTGGTGGCTGCGGTCTGCCGGGCGGCCGACCAGATCAGCAGCCGCCTGGGCTACTTCCCACCCGTGCCGCACTAGCCCCGCAGCCGCTCCATCCCCGGATCCACCAGCGGCTCCGCAGCCACCACTGCGTCCAGTCTGCGGTCGAAGTAGCCGATCTGCAGCCGCGTTCCCACCGTGGTCAGCGCATTCGGCAGCCAGGCGTACGCCACACCGGAGCCGATCGTGTGCCCGTACGCGGCACTCGTCACGTACCCGACACAGGTGTCACCGTCGTAGACCGGCTCCTTGCCCGAGGCGGTCTCGCCAGGTTCGCTGAGCACCAGGCACGTGAGCTGCCGGTGCGAGCGGTCCTTGCGCGCGAGCAGAGCGTCCCTGCCGATGAAGTCGCGCTCGGAGCGCACGGCGAATCCGACACCGGCTGCATAGGGGTCGTGTTCAGCGGTCATGTCCGACCCGTAGGACCGGTACCCCTTCTCCAGGCGCAGGCTGGTGAATGCGCCTCGCCCGGCAGCGATGATCCCGTGCTCCTGGCCCGCCTCGAAGAGGATGTCCCAGAGCCGCTCGCCCTGATCCGCGGTGGTGTACAGCTCCCAACCCAGCTCACCGACATACGACAATCGGAGTGCGGTCACGGCGACCGGACCCACGTAGCAGCTGACCCCCCGGAAGTATTTCAAACCGTCCGGGCCGAGATCGACGTCGGTCAACGGCTGCAGCACCTTGCGGGCATTCGGACCCCACAGCCCGATGCAACAGGTGCCCGCCGTGATGTCGCGCACCTGTGCGGATCCGTCGGGTGGCAGGTGACGCTGCATCCACGCCAGGTCCGCGTTCCCGTTCGCGCCCACCTGGTAGTGGTCGACCCCCAGCCGAGCGACGGTGATGTCACTGCGAATGCCGCCGTCGTGGTCCAGCATCAGGCAGTAGGTGACCGCGCCGACTGATTTCGCAACATTGGCCGTGACCAACCGCCCCAGGAACGCTGTCGCGCCCGGCCCGGTGACCTCAAGGCGCTTCAGCGCGGTCATGTCGTACATCGCGACCGTCCTGCGGGTGGCCTGCGCTTCGGCAGCCACGATCGGCGACCAGTACCGCGCGGCCC
>JALYUK010000502.1 GCA_030853805.1 Actinomycetota bacterium
TCACTCATGTGTTCACAGACCGCGGCGGGTGCGGTGTGTCCCATCCGTCTCGGTGCCTGCGTCTTGCACACCACGGTGGGGGCTCAGGAGTTCGTCATTGACCCAGATCGGTTCATCTGAGCCGGGCAGTCCCTCGGCCATATCGGTGGCGGTGCGCATTTTGGCCACCTTGTGGATCAACGCTCCGAAGCCGACCTTGGCGATGATGTCTGCCGCGGAGAACGCGAGCTGGATGACGACGGTCCACCAGCCACCATGGAAGAAGATCGGAATCAGGTACACGATCGGGTAAACCACGAACGTGGACAACAGGACCGTCATGGCCAGTACGAGGGTTCTGCCGGTGACCTCGGGGAGCTCTTTGGCCGATTTCAACACTGCCGGTACCAGCGCGACGTACAGGTAGATGAAGAAGACCATGCTGATGGCCCACCACAGCCACAACCAGCCGGTGCTGCCACCGTGGTCGAAGACCTGGGATCCGAGGTACCCGGTGATGATCATCAGGAACGAGGCGGCAATGGTGCTGGCGCGCAGCGTGCTGAGCTTTTTCCCGGCCAACGTGGTGACGGCCAAGAGTTCGATCGTCAGCAGTGGAACGGTGACGGTCCAGTCGAAGTAGCGCGGGGAGATGCTGAACAAGGCGCCGGGGTTGGGCAGGTAGCGCCCACCGGCGAAGGTGTACCCGGTGTCGACCTTGAGCAGGATCACCGCGTAGGACAGTGTCGCGATCGCGGTGATGCACATGCTGGCCAGTACCGCGGGGCGGTAGCGGGAGCTGACCTCGCCTTTGGTGCACACCGAGTGCAGGAACGAGGCGAACAACGCGAACGCTGTCACGACCACGGCGTAGAAGATCAGGTCGTACTGATTGGAGGACAACACCGCTGTCTCTGGCGGTGTGCCCGTCATAAGTGAACTAAATCCCATCAGGGATATCCCTTCGAAACAAGTGGTTTACGGAGCCACCCATTAATACTTCAAATATTGTCGTACAGCAACTTACTCGAACGAAACCCCCTCTCCCCCAGGGGGACCGAATCCGTTTCAACGTGGCCGTTTTACGCCGATCACGTCGAGGCCTTCAGGGTGCTGAGTGACCAGTGGATCAGACCGAGCGCGACAAGACTCCAGACGGCAAAGGCATCCCAGAAGATCACCAGGGAAACCGTGTGCAGTGCGGGCATCCCCAGTGACCGGGCGACGGCCTGGGTTGCCGTCGCGTACATGCCGAGCGGAAAAACTGCTGACCACCACGCTCTCGCGAAGCGCAATCCAGCCCGACGATGGTCCAGGCTCCACATTTCGGCGTAGAGCAGCACCGGGATCCACGCACTGGCCAGGATCCAGGCCAGTAGGGTCACCGTGCGCGCGGCGGGTAGGAGCGGGTGCAGCGATCCCGTGACGTGCAGTGCTGTCATCGCGGTGATGATTTTCGCGCCCGCCAAGGCGTTGATGGCCAGCGCTCCCATCAGGATCCAGCTGTCCGGCGTTACGTCCCTAGGAGCCAGCCGTGCGCAGATCGCCCGACTCAGGATCAAGCCGGTCGTTACGCCATAGAGGAGTATGGCCAGCAGCCATGCAGCGGCGGCCAGCACGATCCAGCCATCCCAGTGATGCTGGACCGCGAGGTCGGATGCGGTGATCGCCAGGCCGGCGGTGCCTACGCTGGGCAGCAGCCATCCGCCGTGTGCGTGCTGACGCAGTGCACGCAGCGGGCGCGAACGCACGTCACCGGCAGCCAGTGGCGCGAGAATGAGCCACCCCAGCGCCGCCGCGCCGCCGAGCAGCGCCATCACGACATGATGCTGCGTCAACCGGGTGCCCAGAACGGCGCAGGCAGCCACGAAAGTGAACGACAACACGGCGACATCGGGGGAGCGAGCATGACGCACGGCCTGGCCGGGATCGATCAGGGCCCGCCACGCCGCATCGACGGACAACATGAGGAACGCCAGAGCCGCCACGACGGTGAGGGAATCGTCGATCACGTTGTACCCGTGATCACGTGCGGCAATGGCGACGATCCCGGTAGCCATGACGACCGCGAAGACGTCAGGGGGCAGTTCGAGACGCTTCATCATGCGGGCTCCTCACGATGGCGGTGCAGTGATGCCCCATGTCGAACTGGTCGACTGCCCGGGTGCGAGCATCAACAGCCCCTCACCCGACCGGCGTGCACCCGGCGCGCAGGTTGCCGGCTTCACCCCAAGAGAAGTGCGGAAGTGAGGTGGAGCCTGCGTATGAGAGGTGTAGACCTCGATGAACGGGTAGCTCTGGTCCACCCACAGTGCGGTCGTTGCGCCGCAGCGATCGGTCAACCACAACCACGCCCGACCGTCCGCGTCGCGATGAAATCCCGTGAACGCAACCTCCAGATTCTGCCGACCGATAGCGGCTGCCGATGAGAAGTCGAACTCTGATCCGCAAGAGGCTTGCGTGGTGAGCGCTGCGCTGTGCGGATCGGTCGAAATGTAGCGATCGGCTGCGATGCGCAGGTGGCACGCGTCGATCCTGGATCCGAACTTCAGATAGGGCTGGTGGGCGGCAGCGTAGGAGCAGGTCTGGATCCCGGTATTGACGGCCGTCGTGCATACGGTGAGTCCGCCGCGGCTCAATTGGTATTCGACGCTCACGTCGAGACAATCGGCTCCATTTCGGGTCGATCTAACATCCACGCCCAGCAGCACATGATGATCACTCTGCTCTCGGCAGATCCAGCGCTGCGACCGCGGCAGGTGTACCTCGTCCGTGCCCGCCGTGCCCACCGTTCGCACAGGTGACCGGTCCAGCGACGTGATGAGCGGGAGCCCGCGCGCGCCCGTGCACCCGACGTGACGCGAGTACCCGTCCAGAACTTCCCGCCCGTCGACGCTGAGCATGCGCAGGCCCGCGCCTACTTCGACGACCGTCGCCCGCCACGGGCCTCGGGTCAGCTGGAACTGCCGACCCGAGGGTAACTCGTCTTCGGCCCCGTGATCGCGCACTGCCTACCTACGCGCCGACTCCGGCGCGCGCGACCCCGCTCGGACAACCGGGTCATCGCTCATCGCGACGCCGGACGCCATCTGCTGGGCCAGTCGGGAGGCCAACGACATGATCGTCAAGGCGGGATTGGCGGAGCCCTGCGTCGGGCATACCGAACCGTCGGCGATGAACAGGTTGGGCACGGCCCAGCTGCGGTGGTTGGCATCGACCACGCTGTTGCTCGGGGCCGAACCCATCCGCGCTCCGCCCACCAGGTGCGCGTACCGGTGGATCGTCAGAATGTCCTGGCTGCCGGCGGCGTGCAGGATGTCCTTGATGATCTTGGTGGAGTACTCAACGTTGGCGTGGTCGTTGTCGCACAGCGAATAGTCCATCCGTGCGATCGGAATCCCGTAGGGATCCGTCTCGTCGGCAATGGTGATCCGGTTGTCCGGTTGGGGCAGTAGCTCGTTCAGTACGCCAATCGTGGTCCAGTGGTTGTAGTCACGCATGTATTCGCGCATTGCCCGTCCCCAGTGCCCGTCGGCCAGAACGTGTTCGGCCCAACCGATCGGCAGCGGTGAGACCGTCTGGATGGAGAAGCCGCGCTTGAAGCCTCGCGAGGAGTCGGTCTCGTAGAACTGTTCGGAGGAAATCTCCGGTGGCGGCGCTTTGTACATCCGCAGCTCTTCAGGGAATCGTCCGGCGGTCTGGCTGGCGCCCTGCACCATGATGTAGCGCCCGACCTGGTCCTCGTTGTTGCACAGGCCATTGGGGAACCGCGCGGAGGTGGAGTTCAGTAACAGGCGCGGTGTCTCGATCGAGTAGCCCGCGACGGCGACGAACTTCGCGCGCTGGATGATCTCCTTTCCACCGATTTCCTGGTGGTAGATGACTCCTTTGGCCTTGCCGGTGGACTGGTCTATCTCGATGCGGGAGGCCATGCAGTTCGCCCGGATCTCCACCGAGTGCGACAACGCGTCGGGCAGGTGGGTGACGTACGGGCTGGCCTTGGCGTTGACCTTGCAGCCCTGCAGGCAGTACCCGCGGTAGATGCAGTGCGGGCGGTTGCCGAAAGTGCCGTTGACGATGCCGACCGGACCGACCCGCATCTCGATACCGGCTTTGCGGGCGCCCTCCCACAGTTTGGCAGCGGCGCCGGACACCGGGTGCGGGGAGAACGGATACTTGTGCGGATATCCCCACGGCCAGTTCTGCCCGGCCACGGGTAGTTCGGCCTCGACCTGCTCGTAGTGCGGGCGTAGGTCCTCGTAGCGGATCGGCCAGTCGGCGCCGACACCGTCATCGGTCAGGGTGGAGAAGTCGCTGGGGTGGAAGCGCGGGGTGTATCCCGCGTAGTGCACCATCGACCCACCGACGCCGCGACCGGAGTTGTTCTTGCCGAGTTCGATCGGGTCGGACCCGCCGATGATGCGCTTCTGGGTCCAGTACAACTCGTGCGAGCCGGCCTCGTCGGAGACCCAGTCCTCGTCGGGGTGCCAGAACGGACCGGCCTCCAGGATGACTACCTTCCACCCTTGGCGGGCCAGTCGTTGAGCGAGCACAGACCCGCCCGCGCCCGCACCGATCACGACCAGGTCGACCTCCTCGTCCGGGGAGTACTGCCGCATCGTGTCCTGACCCGGCAGGTCGCGCGAGTGCACGTCCAGCAGGAACCGGGAGTCGTTGTCCTTAGGTCCTACCGCGCCCTTGAGCAGGCCGCGTAGTAAATCGCTCATGAATCTCCCCTGACAACGTCGGACGGGTCTTCGCTTGTCGAGCCGTGTGTCTCGAATGGTTCGGTCGTGCTCGTCGGGCCCAGTCGCATGTAGCCGCGTGGGTAGGCGGGGCCGCCGAAACCGATCTCGTTCCACGCCCATGGGTGGGAGTAGAACCCGGAGAGGATGGCACGCATGCAGACGCTCCAGGCCCGCGACGGATCCATCTGGTCCCAGGGGCCGCCGGACAGCTTGCCGCCTGCGAAGTCGGCGATGATGGCTTCCTGCTCGGGCAGTGTCGCGGCGGCAAAGCTGTCGGCGCCATGTGCCGAGGCTGCATGGTCCAACCCGCGCAGGGCTGCCTTCCACGTATCGCGGTCATCGGGCATATCGGCGTACTGGTAACCGTCCAGTTGGCCGGTCGCCATCTTCTGGTCGATCGATTCGGCGACCGGCACGCGTGGTTCGCCGTCCTGGGCGAGTACGACATCGCAGAACGCGCGGAGGGTTTGCTCCTCGTCGGTGTCGAAGAACTGCATCGGACCGGTGGGCTCCAACCGGGCGAGCACCACCTTCGTCGTTGCGTGGTCCCACGTATCGACCGCCGACAGCACGTCGAAGTCGGGGTATCGCCCGATCATCTGCGGGCTGACGCCGACCCGTTGTCGCGGCAGCCACGAAGGGTGTGGCGGCTGACCGTCGGCGCGTAAATTGGGTAGGTGGGAGGGTTTGCGGAAGTCGGGCACGACGGCCTACTTCTCGCGGCGCAGGACGGATGCCAGCAGGCCCATCCCGCCGACCATGGCCATCAGTCCGGGGGCCGAAATCGGTGGCCCCATCGGCAGGTTGTACGTCCACAACGCGAAGCCGCCCGGCTTCCGAGCGACACCTCGTGCGTGGTAGTACTCGCCGACCAGTCCGTTCAGCATGAAGATTCCCGAGGTGATCGGCAGAGCAGTCTTGGCCCACTTCTTACTGAAGACGCCGCCGATACCGGCGATGACAAGCGGCGGGGTCACCAGGATCGGACTCCACATCACCTTGTTCCCGAAGCTGGCCTTGTAATGCGACAGATAAACCTCCGAGCACGTCACCACGGCGGCGAACGCAGTCAACCCCGACAGGGAGCGTTCGAACCTTCCGTACTCGACATTGGTCAACAGTGTGTCGAGCAGATGCTCGGCTGCGGGTGCCAGCGCAGTGGTGTTGTCTGACAGAGCGACCGGTGTGTGCATGCGATCTCCTTCGTCGTCGACATGACCTGTGCGGGGCGCCGTCGTAGAGCGGTGGAGAGGCACAGCAGGCACTGGTCAAGACGTTTGCTATATCGCAACTATCATTGCCCAATGACCACGGAAGCGCAACACGCAGCGCTCAGAATCTGTGCGAATGTGCCGCTGAGGCCCGCTCATTCGTCGGTTCGCTGACGCAAGCGTTGAGCGCTGTCGCGAAAGCGATCCACCCTGCGTAGGGCGCCAGCAGGGCTGCTGACGCGGGGTCTTCTTTACGGATGGCCCACAACTCGGCAGCGACAAGCGCGTCGAGGGTGGCGATCACGGCGAGGGACTTGCGCTTGTCCTTGACGGTGAAGAACACCCACGACCACGACGCGTTCACAGTCATCTGCGCAAGGTGCAGTCGTTTCGCGCGGTCGGAGACCTTCGGGTACATCCGCCAGCCTGCTGTGCCGATCAGGCCGTAGAGAGTCGTCCACGCCGGCCCGGACAGCTCGGCCGGCGGTGCCCACGTCGGCTTGTCCAACCGTGCGTAGACCACGGGAGCATCTTTCGAGCCGATGCCGCCGATGACAGCAGCAGCGACGGGTGGGACGGCAGCGAACAGCACACGTTTGAGGTCCATCGCTTGAGTATGCCCGGCACGGATGAAGAAGCGCCGCTCGCCGTTGTCAGATGGCGGCTGCTTCATCGGGTAACGCAGTTGCGCGGGGTGGACG
>JALYUK010000006.1 GCA_030853805.1 Actinomycetota bacterium
CCCGTTGAGTGCGGGTACCCACGCGACCGGTGACCGCGCCCGTAGTCGGGCGAGAGCTGCTGCCGCCTGCGGGCCTGAGAGTTCATCCAACGTGAGCTCACCAGGGAAGGTCATCCGTCTACGGTACGGGCGGCGACCCGCACTCAGTCGGTGGGAGCGATGCCAGCCAGGGCGATATCGACCGTGGCGGCGATCAGTTCATCGCTGAGGAGCTTGTCGGGCATCATCGCAGCGTTTGAGACGAAACCGGACAGCATCAGCGCCGCAGCTTGGAGTTGATCGCTGCCTGCGACCGTGGCTAGCGGTGCCCGCGTCGAGCCTTGCCGCATTCAGTCGTCGTTGCCTGGGTGGTAGTGACGGCGACCTCGAATACGCAGAGACAATCGCCACCGTCAGTACCCGGTACATCTTGTACTGCCCGGACCACGGCCGTATCCGAGAATCCCCAGACCTCAGCCGGGTTTTCCCGCCCATCGCGGTAAGCTGGAAGCTGACTAAAGCCGAGGCTGCTGCGCCCGTCTGTTGCCAGGACGGGGGTCGCGCTGAGAACGCAGTGCCGTGCTCGCGGCAGCAGCAGCGGTCGTCTCGAGGTCCAGCTCGGCCCACCAAATCTCGACCACGAACGTCCACAGCGGTGCGCGTCTGCACATCAAGGAGGCCTGGACATGACCCGCTTCGACACCGCTGCCAGTCGATACGCGTCCCTGGCCCTCGGCTCCGTCGAACTCACCGCAAAGGCTTGCAAGGTCACCGTTGTGGCCAGCCCCTGTAGGTGCGGCAAGACGAACGGCCCGCAGATAGTCAACGGGATGATCGAGCTGCCCCAAGAGCCTGTGCGCGGCAGCGCCACTACCACGGACGATCCAGCATCCCTCAGTATCAATTCTCTTTTCTACAGGAGCACACATGATTAAGCGCACCGCCAGCGTTGTAGCGATTGTGGGCCTTGGCCTGGGCCTCGCTGCGTGTGGCAAGGACTCCACCAAGACCGGGGCACCAGGTTCAACCCCCGCTAGTAACACCTCGAGCGGAACAATCGCGTCCACCATGACCTTTGGTGGCCCGGCAGAGTTCAAGACCCGTCCGCAAGGACTGGCTGGTCTGAAGAAAAGGTACGGCGTCGTATTTGGAAAATTCACCACGACCGACGTGGGCGGGCCTGTGACTACCCAGGCCTTGAAGAACGGCCAGGTCGACGCTGCGGACCTGTTCACAACCGATCCCTCCATCAAGGCCAACAACTTTGTTGTCCTGACCGACCCGAAAAATAACTTCCCCGCGCAGAACATCGTGCCGCTGGTGAGTAAAGACAAGGCAACACCCGCAGTGAGATCAGTTCTTAATGCCGTGTCTGGGCAACTCACGACCGCCGCACTTCGAGAACTGGTGACCCAGGCCGTCACGAACAAGAAAGACCCCGCTGACGTCGCAAAGAGCTTCCTGGCCGCTCACCCGATCAACATGCCGGGTACGACGAATGGCGCCACCCTGACCGTAGGGGCAGCTAACTTCCCCGAAAACGTCGTCCTGGGAAACATCTACGCACAGGCACTGTCCAGCGCAGGTGCCAAAGTGGCCACAAAATTCAATATCGGATCCCGCGAGACCTACTTCCCCGCACTAAAATCCGGGGAACTGAACGTCTTCCCGGAATACAACGGCTCGGTGCTGAACTATCTGGACAAGACCTCGACCGCAGCAACAACCGCCGGGGTCGACGCCGCAGTCGCCAAGTTATTACCACCCAATATTGTCGCCTTAAAACCCGCCCAGGCGCAGGACAGCGACTCGATCGTCGTGACTAAAGCAACCGCCGACAAGTACAAACTCACCTCGATCGCCGATCTGGCACGCAAGAAAAAACACGCCAAAGGTCCGCCACGATAGACCGGACTACCCAACCTCGAAGGACAGTTCACCATCCAAGGCGTGATCGGGGCCGCAGGCTGCGCGTTTGGCCGAGTGGTCCACGCGCCCACTGTGCCCCCAGGGCCGTCGTACGAAGGCAAGCCTGGCAGCACAGCACCACGTGCTGGGCTGAGTGAAGGTGCCCAGTCCAACCCGTTCAGCGGCGACAACCCGAAGCAAGTCACCCACATCGCTGATGGGTTCCCCGACCGCCGCAGAACACGTGCGCCGCTACAGCCAGTACACCTGCGACCCCGACCCGGACGTCGTTGTTGCGATTGAGGAACGACAGGCGGCAACAGATCGGCGCCCGATGAGCGTGTGTCGCGCCCGGTCAGCGATCGCCGTAACGGGATCGGCTTGTGACTCGGGCCCGTGGCCGACTACGGCGAGGGCTTTGGTCAGTCTGTCGCGGGCGTCGGTGGCGACGTCGTTCAGGTCCTGGTTGCCGGTCAGGGTGACCATGATGGCGGGGTCCATTGCTTCCACGACGGTCTGTTGTTCGCTGATGGCGCGGACGACCACGTTGCAGGGCAGGAGCAGGCCGATCGAGGGCTCGGCCTGCACGGCGGCGTAGGCCAGCGGTGGGCGGCAAGCACCCAGGATGACCTGGGGCGCGATGTCCTCATCGATTTTGGCTTTGAGGGTGGCGGCGAGGTCAATCTCGGTCAGGACACCGAAGCCCTGGTCGGCCAGCGCGTCCCGGGTGGCCTGGACGGTCTCCGCGAACGGCTGATCGACGGTGGTGCTGAGTGCGTAGCTCATGGGGTTTCCTCGTTCAATCGTGGAGCACTGGGCTGCAATTAGCGGGATGAACCGAGATCCTACGGCGACGGGTGCATACCCGTTGGGGTATGTAACCAAGAGTACGGGGTAACGATTCTGCCCCGATTTCTCGCCGCCCCAGGTGAGGCACGCTGCGTGGACGCGGTGGACAAGAATACCCCTACCGGTATAACTTATTCTCAGGAACATACCCCATAGGGTATTCTGGGATATCCTGTTGGCCCGGTCGGGCCGTTGGTCCCTATCCCTGACGTGACCAACTTCTAAGGAGAAGGAATCTGTGATGACGACTGTGAAGCGACCGACGGTGCTGACCGTGGAGACGCCGACCTTGGGTGATCGTTCCTACCTGGTGCACGACGGGACGGTGGCGGTGGTGATTGATCCGCAGCG
>JALYUK010000034.1 GCA_030853805.1 Actinomycetota bacterium
ACCCCGGGAGCGACGACGCAGAGCTGGCTGTTCCTCTTCCCATCCGCCGCTCTGGTGCTGCTGCTCTTCGCCGTCGGCCTGGTCGGCGATGCCCTGCGCGACGCTGTCGACCCGACTTCAGGAGTCACCAATGACTGATACGCCACTGCTGGAGGTCGACGACCTGTCGGTCGAGTTCGTCCAACGCGGCGCACCCACCGTGCGGGCTGTTCGCGGCATTTCCTACCAGGTCAACCGGGGTGAGTTCCTCGGCATCGTCGGAGAGTCGGGCTCGGGCAAGTCCGTTTCCTCGATGGCGGTCATGGGGCTGCTGCCAAGCACCGCACGGATCACCGGGGATATCCGGTACCGCGGCGAATCACTACTGAGCCGCTCCGACCGGGAGTTGTCGAAGCTTCGCGGTAAAGAGATCGCCATGATCTTCCAGGACCCGTTGTCCGCCTTGACTCCGGTCTACAGCGTCGGTACCCAGATCAGTGAGGCGCTGCGACTACACGATTCCGGGCTTTCCAAGGGTGCTGCGGAGAGTCGAGCGATCGAACTACTGACCACCGTCGGGATCCCGGCCCCAGAGCGTCGTATCAAGGCATTCCCGCACGAGTTCTCCGGCGGTATGCGGCAACGCGTCATGATCGCCATGGCGATTGCCAACGACCCTGACCTGATCATCGCCGACGAGCCGACCACGGCTCTGGACGTGACGATCCAGGCGCAGATCCTGGAGGTACTGCAGAAGGCCAAGGATCTGACCGGCGCCGCAGTAGTGCTGATCACCCACGACCTGGGCGTCGTTGCCGGCAACGTGGATCGGGTCGCGGTGATGTACGCCGGTCGACTGGTCGAAACCGGAAGTGTCGACGATGTACTGACGGCGCCGCGAATGCCTTACACCATGGGCCTGCTGCGTTCGGTTCCGAACATGCAGACTGCCGGGCACACCCGGCTGGTGCCGATGGAGGGGCGGCCGCCGTCGTTGGCGGACCTGCCGCCGGGGTGCCCGTTCGCGCCCCGCTGCCCTGCCGTGATCGACGCCTGTCTGGTCGAGGAGCCCGAGCTGGTCAAGATCAGGTCGCGTGAGGTGGCCTGCATCCGAGTCGACGAGTTCGAGTCGGGCGCTCTCGATATCGCCAAGGTCTTCCCGCCGCCGGAGCCCGTTCCGGCCGAGGCGCAGGCCACCGTGAAGGGCGCGACGGTGTTGTCCGTCAAGGACCTCAAACGCCACTTCCCGCTGACTACCGGAGTGGTGTTCCGCAAGACGATCGGGTCGGTCAAGGCCGTCGACGGGGTGAGTTTCGAGCTGGAGGAGAAGCAGGTCCTCGGGTTGGTCGGCGAGTCAGGGTGCGGGAAGTCCACGACCATCCTGGAAATTCTGGAGTTGGCCACGCCGCAGAGCGGCACTGTGGAGCTGAACGGCGTCGACGTGTCCACTCTCAGCTCTTCAGCACGGTTGAAGCTGCGAGGTGACATCCAGGTCGTGTTCCAGGATCCGATGGCAGCGATCGACCCCCGCCTGTCGATCGAGGACATCATCTCCGAACCCCTCAGCGTGCGGGGCGTCTCGCGCACCGAGCGCTCGGCAAAGGTCGCCGAGCTGTTGGAGATCGTCGGTCTGGATCCGTCGATGTCAGGTCGTTACCCGCACCAGTTCTCCGGCGGTCAGCGTCAGCGGATCGGTATTGCCCGGGCATTGACGACCGACCCGAAGATTCTCATCCTGGACGAGCCGGTGTCCGCGCTCGATGTGTCGATCCAGGCCGGCGTCATCAACCTGTTGCAGGACCTCAAGGACAGGCTGGGGTTGTCCTACCTGTTCGTGGCGCACGACCTGGCGGTCGTGCGGCAGATCGCAGACCTGGTGGCCGTGATGTACCTGGGCAGAATCGTGGAGTACGGGCGTGCCGACGACGTATTCTCCTCGCCTCAACATCCCTACACCCAGGCGTTGATGTCTGCCGTGCCGATTCCTGATCCGCGGGTCGAACGGACCCGCGAACGGGTTCTGCTCGAGGGCGATCTACCCAGTCCCACACAACAGATCGACGGTTGCAACTTTCATGGACGTTGCCCGTTGTACAAGCTTTTGGACGAGCGGCGTCAAGCGCGCTGCCGCCAGGAGGATCCGAGTTTGCGCTCGATCCACAGTTCCTCAGTTGCCTGCCATTGGGCGGAAGAGAATCCGCTACGGGTGACTGGGGTCAATATCACCGAGAAGGAGAAATCATGAGGGGCAAGTTGACAGTAGTGACCGCCACGGGGGTGGGGCTCGCCCTGTCCCTCGCTGCGTGCGGTGGAGGCAGTAGCGCCACCAAATCCAGTGCCTCGGGCAGCAAGTCCGGCAGTTCGGCTGCCGCGTCCAGCCTGCCGGCGTCGGCATACACCAAAGTCGCGTACGACAAGGTCAAGGAGGGCGGCACCCTGACCGGCATGGTCGCCTCTCTTCCGTCCAACTTCAACAACTACCAGGCCAACGGTCTGCTCGGTGACACCCAGACCATCCAGAACCCGATCACCCCGGTGGGTGGCGGTTTCACCTTCAACGCGGATGGCACCTACCAGGTCAACCCGGACTACGTCGTCTCGGCGAAGATTGTCAGCCAGAGCCCGCAGAAGATCGAGGTCAAGCTCAACCCGAAGGGTGTGTGGAGTGACGGCAAGCCGATCACCTACATGGACGAGCTGAACAACTGGAAGGCCATGAACGGCACCAACACCAAGTTCCAGCCGGCCTCGACGACCGGTTGGGAGGACATCAGCGCGGTGACCAAGGGCGCAACGCCCTACGACTACACCGTGACATTCAAGAAGAAGTTCTCCGACTGGGTGGCCTTCGTCTACCCGGTACTGCCGTCGATTGCATCGGCAACGCCGGCGGACTTCAACACCAAGTACGCCAGCACGCAGTACCCGACCAATGGTCCGTTCATCATCAGCAAGGTGGACGCCAGCGCAAAGGTGGTTACCGAGGTCCCCAACCCGAAGTGGTGGGGCCGTAAGCCCAAGCTGCAGAAGATCATCTGGCGTGTCATCGACCAGAACTCGGTCGGCCAGGCGTACGACAACAAGGAAATCGACGTTGCCGACACCCAGGCCAATGCCGACGTTGTCAAGCAGGCATCCAGCCGCACCGACGCGAAGCTGATGAAGTCCGGTGGGCTGCAGTGGAACCACCTCACGATGAACATCCGCAAGGCGCCGTTCAACAACGTGGACGTCCGTAAGGCAATTGCCTACGGTATCGACCGCCAGACCTTCACCAAGGTGATCCAGAAGGGCCTCGGAGTGCCCCCGCAGACGCAGGGCAACTTCATCCTGATGCCGGGCCAGAAGGGGTACACCGACGACTTCGGCAACGACTACCCGTACTCGGTGTCCAAGGCTCAGGACATGTTGAAGAAGGCCGGCTACGCCAAGGGCAGTGACGGCTACTTCGCCAAGGGCGGTCAGACGCTCGGCTTCGCGATCACGATCCCGTCCGGTACGGCGACGAACGCGCAGCGTGCGCAGCTGGTGCAGACCCTGCTCAAGCAGGTCGGCATCAAGGTCACGCTGAACACGGTGCCGGTGGCGAAGTACTTCACCGACTACATTCAGAACGGCAACTACCAGGCAGTTTCCTTCACCTGGGAGGGTGGTCTGCTCCCGGTTTCCAGCTCCGAGCCGATCTACTACCCGGCAAAGGGCGGCTCCAACTACACCGGCTACTCCGGCCCCAACCAGGGCGCGCTCTGGGACAAGGCGCTGGCCAACCTCGACCCGACCTCCCGGCTGGCCGACATCGCTGCCATTGACAAGGACCTCGCGTCCTACGTGGCCATCGTCCCGCTGGCGACCACCCCGCTCATCTGGGGCGTCAAGAACGGCGTCGTGAACTTCGGCCCGACCCAGTTCCAGACCATCGACTGGACCCAGGTCGGCGTCAACGGCTGACCTGTAGCAACACATCCCGTCACGGGATCGACGGAGCCGGTGTCCTGGACACCGGCTCCGTTTGCATGCCACATCGGTGCAATCTTGATGACCCGTCCGGGTCCGCTCGAAGTCTCGATACCGCCGCGAGGTCACGATTCGGTTGCACGTTGGGCCAGGGTCTGGCCCGCGGCTCTTCGGGTGGGTATGTTTCCCCACGGGTCAGTACGTAGCGCGCTAACAGCACCGCCCCGACCAGGTCACTTGTCCGGCACATTCTCGTTCCAGTAGGAGGCAGATCGCGTTGACGGTGATCATCGAAGATCCGGAAGAGGCGCAGGTCCCGGACGAGGACCGCCCGCAAGAGATTCAGGGTAAGACCCCGCGGCAGCTGGCGTGGGGGCACCTGAAGAAGGACAAGGTCACCCTTGCCGCAGGTGTGGTCGCCATGCTCGGCATCCTGATTGCTATTTCGGCGCCTCTACTGACCAAGTTCGGCGTCATAGGACCTGGCGCAACGCATCCGAATCTGCTCGACTCCTCTGGAATGCCGATCGGCGGCTTCACCGGTGCGTCGTCCGCGAACTTGCTCGGCGTCGCCCCTGCCAACGGCTACGGGATGATCGGTCGGTTGATGCTCGGTACGACGTATTCGCTCGCGATCGCCTTGGGCGCCACTGCGGTCACCCTGTTGTTCGGCGCGCTCGTGGGAATGATCAGCGGATTTGTCGGCGGCAAGGTCGACTTTGTGCTGGGGCGGATCATCGACCTGACGCTGTGCTTCCCGCAAACCCTTATGCTGCTCGCCCTGTCGGGAATTCTTGTGACCATTCTGGCCGACGACTTACATCTGCCTGGCGGGGCAGGCGGCCCGTTGGCCAACGGGCTCTACGCCACGCTGGTCCTGGGGGTTTTTGGCTGGCCCAACTTTGCCCGGGTCATTCGAGGGCAGGTGTTGACGTTGCGGAATCGCGAGTTCATCGAGGCTGCGAACAGCCTGGGATCCAGCAGGACTCGGATCTACCTCAAAGAACTGCTGCCCAACCTGTGGGCCCCGTTCCTGGTCTATACCTCCCTATACCTGCCCCTGTACATATCCGCCGAAGCAGCGTTGGCGTTCCTGGGAGTCGGCATCCGGCCGCCGACGCCGACGCTCGGCAACATCCTGAATGACTCCATTTCCTACATCCAGACTGACGCACCGTTCTTCTTCGAGCCGGCGATCTTGATCGTCGTGCTGGTGCTGTCGTTCAACCTGCTCGGTGACGGACTACGCGATGCCTTCGACCCGAAAGCAGGCCGTCGATGACCTGCCCGTCCTGATCTACACCCCTCAACGCGACGACCAACATCGGCGCATCCCAGCGCATACCCCGCGCTTACCTTCAAGGAGAAACACAATGACACTGAGGAAGAAGCCAGCCATGCTCGCGGTCGCTACCGCGATCTCGGCTGCGACGGCATTGTCCGCCTGCGGCGGTGGCAGCACTGGTGGCGCAACCGCTGCCAAAACCAACAGCACCGTCAAAGGCGGCACCCTGACGTACCTGTACGAGACCCCGGTCACGAGTTGGGACCCGCAGCGCAGCTACATCGGAGTTGACCTCAGTAACGAGAGTCGTCTCTTCTCCCGCAGCCTGGTGCAGCTCCCGGTGACCGAGGATGCGAAAACGGCCGCCACTCCGATACCGGATCTGGCCACCAACACGGGTACTCAGTCCAACGGCGCAAAGACGTGGAAATACACCCTCAAGGACGATGTGACGTGGCAGGACGGCAAGCCGGTCACGTGCGCGGATCTGAAGTACGGCATCGAACGCAACTTCGATCCGAACCTCACCGGGGGCCCGACGTACGCATGGGCCTATCTGGACATCAAATCCAAGGCCGACGGCACCCCGGTGTATCAGGGCCCCAACGACACCAAGGATCAGGCAGGCTTCGACAAGGCCGTCTCGTGTTCGGGGAAGACGATCACCTACAACTTCCGGAAGGCGTTCCCAGACTTCCCCCTCGCCCTGGCGAGCCTGCGTGAGTTCGACCCGTACCGCAAGGACAAGGACCAGGGTGTCAAGAGCAACCTGTCCATCTTCTCCAACGGTCCGTACATGCTGCAGGGCAACTGGCAGCCCGGTCAGGGCGGCACCTTCGTCCGCAATCCGAAATTCATCGCCAAGTCCGACAGCAACCGTAAGGCGCTGCCTGACCAGATCGATTTCAAAGAGAACCAGCCACCGGACACAGCGGCGCAGTTGCTGATTGCGAACAATGGCGTCGACCAGACTGCTGTCGAGATGATGAACGTCCCGCCAGCGAACCTGTCGCAGTTGAAGGCCCCAAATGTCAAGAGCCGCGTCGAAAATCCGCAATCGCCGTTCGTGGACTACATCCTGCCCAACATGAAGAGGCTGACGAACCCCAAGGTCCGACAGGCTCTTGCCACAGCCCTTGACCAACCGGCCTACATCAAGGCTTACGGTGGGTCGATGACGGCCGCACCGGCCAAGTCCCTGGTTAGCCCGGCGCTGCTGGGATACAAGGAAAACCCCACCCTTGGCCCGTTGGGTCAGGGTGACGCTGCGGCGGCCAAGAAGATCCTGCAGTCTGCGGGTGTGAAGATGCCGTACCCGATCAAGTTCACCTACCGGCCCAATGCGCCGCGTACTGCGGGCGCCTCGGCGTTGAAGGCGACGTGGGACAAGGCCGGCTTCAACGTCACGCTGAACCCGGTGCCGAACAAGTACTACCCGACGATCCAGACCCCCACCGATGACTCGGATCTGTACTGGGCCGGTTGGGGCGCTGACTGGTCGGCGCAGTCGACCGTGCTTCCGCCGCTGTTCGACTCGCGGGTAAACCTGACGGCGTCTTCGAAGGCCCAAGATTACGGCAGTTACACCAGCAAGACCGTCAATGCGCTGTTCGACAAGGCTGGTACGCAGACCGACGTCAACAAGGCGGCCGAGATCTACAATCAGGCTGACGCGCAGTTGGGCAAGGATTACGCGTACTTCCCCCTCATTGTCGAGAAGTTTGTCTTCCTGCATGGTTCGAAGATCACGAACTACATCAACAACCCGGCCGTGAGCATGTACCCCGACCTGGGGTCGATCGGCGTCTCGAAGTAAGTCAAGACCACTATGGCGGTCGGGCCTCTCGCCGAGGCCTGACCGCCATCTGTGTCACCAGGAAGAGCCACGTTGCGCGAAACCTCACGGGCCTGCGCAACCCGGGAGCGGAGTCCCTGAATGTTTGCCTACGTCATCCGTCGACTAATCGGTGGGGTTTTCTTACTGCTTGCGGTAAGCCTGATTACCTTCATCCTCTTTTTTGCCGGACCCATCAACCCGGCGCAGTTCACCTGCGGTAAACAGTGCACCCCTGCCTTGGTGGAGCGAAACTCCAAGGCGCTGGGCTATGACAAGCCGGTTCTGGAGCAGTGGTCACAATTCGTTGTCGGTGTCGTGAAGGGCCGGGAATTCCCGGATGACCCCGCACTGAAGAAATCAGCGCCTGAAACTATCGCCAAATGCCCAGCGCCATGCCTGGGTTATTCGTTACAGGTCTCGCAAAATGTCACTACCGAGCTGAAACCGCGAATACCGGTATCGGCATCGCTGGCAATCGCGGCGTTTATCATGTGGATCATCCTCGGAGTAGGGCTCGGGATCATCGCGGCGTTGCTGCGCGGTAGCATCATCGACAAAGCTCTAGTGGGGGTTTCGTTGGTGTTCTACGCGATGCCGACCGTGGTGACAGGTCTGATCCTGTACCAGTTCGTATCGATCAAATGGCAGCTGGTGCCGACACCGACCTACACCCCGTTCTCCACCAGCCCTGCCCTATGGCTACAGGGTCTGTTCTTGCCTGCTCTTACTCTCGCGCTCTATTACGCGGCTGGTTATGTGCGACTTACCCGGGCTTTCGTGCTGGAAACAGTCGGCGAGGACTATCTACGCACCGCTAAGGCGAAGGGAGTGCCGCGCACCCGCGTGCTGTTCAAGCACACCTTGCGGGCTGCTCTGACTCCGATCGTGACTCAGGCCGGTCTCGACCTCGGCGCGCTGCTCGGCGGTGCGATCATCACCGAACAGATCTTCGCCTACCCCGGTCTCGGCACGCTTGCAGTTTCCTCAGCCACTCAGTTCGACCTGCCTACCACCATCGGCATCGTGCTGGTGGTGGCGACGTTCATCATTTTGGCGAACCTGATCGTCGACGTCCTGTACGGCTTTATCGATCCGCGCGTGAAGCTCGCGTGAGGAAGGCGCACTGATGAGTACAGCTGTGACAGGGAGCAAGAGCGCGCCCGATGACGACCGTCCTGGCGATTCAGTGATGTTGGCGGTCGAAGACCTCGCGGTCCATTTTCCGACAGAGGACGGGTTGGTCAAGGCAGTTGACGGGGTGAGTTTCACCCTCGCTGCGGGTAAGACCGTGGGCATCGTCGGCGAGTCCGGATCCGGTAAATCGGTCAGTAGCAGCGCCATCATGGGCCTGCAGCGCGGTACGTCCGCGCAGGTATCCGGGTCGATCAAATTCGATGGTCGCGAGCTGACCGACATCAGCGATGAGGAATACCGACACCTGCGCGGAAAAGACATTGCGATGATCTTCCAGGACCCGCTGTCAGCGATGCACCCCTATTACACAGTGGGCGCGCAGATCGTCGAGGCCTATCGGGTGCACAACCCCAAGGCGAGTAAGAAGGAGGCGCGCGAGCGGACCCTGGAGATGTTGAGCAAGGTCGGTATTCCTTCACCGGCCCGGCGTATCGACCAGTACCCGCACGAGTTCTCCGGCGGTATGCGGCAACGTGCGATGGTGGCGATGGCGCTGATCAACAACCCGAAGCTGCTCATCGCGGATGAGCCGACCACGGCGCTGGATGTCACGGTGCAGGCCCAGATTCTGGATCTGATGGTGGAGCTGCAGGACGAGTTCGGGTCGGCCATCATCATCATCACCCACGATCTCGGCGTGGTCGCCGATATCGCCGACGACATCCTGGTGATGTACGCCGGTCGGCCGGTGGAGAAGGGCGCGGTTCTCGATACATTCGCGCGCCCCAAGCACCCCTACACCTGGGGCCTGCTGGCCTCAATGCCCCGCCTCGACCGACCGAAGGCCGACAAGCTGGACCCGATTCCCGGCAATCCGCCGTCCTTGATCAACCTGCCGCGCGGATGTTCGTTCAATCCTCGGTGTGCCTACTCAGGCCGTGTCCCTGAGCGCAAATGCTTCATTGTCGAGCCGGAGCTCTACCAGATCGGCACTCAGGAGGCACGGTGTTTCCTGACCGACAAGGATCGCGACGAGATTGCCGGTGATCCCGAGTCGGACAACCCGGAGCAGATGTCGAAGATCAGCGAAGAGTTCAGTAGGCCGGAGACCGAATCCGCTTCGGCGGACGAATTCCAGGAGAACGTATGAGCACGCAACCTCAGGATGGTCTCAAGTCCGGTTCAACAGCCGTGCAGCCCAAGGACGACCTGCTCGTCGTGAAGGGCCTGCAGAAGTACTTCCCGCAAAAAAAGGGTGGGTTGATTCGTCGCGCGGATGCGCCGGTCAAGGCCGTGGACGGGTTGGACATCACCGTCCGTCGTGGTGAAACCGTCGGCCTCGTCGGTGAATCCGGCTGCGGTAAGTCGACGGCCGGTCGCACCATGTTGAAGCTGCTGGAGCCCACGGGCGGCAGTATCAGCTTCGACGGCGAGGACATCACCGATGCCAAGGGGTCGCATCTGCGCAAGCTGCGTCGGGAGATGCAGATGGTCTTCCAGGACCCGTACGGATCGCTGAACCCTCGGCACACGGTCGGCAGCATCATTGCTGCGCCTTATGAGATCCAGAAGATCGACCCTGAGGGGGGCGTCAAGAAGGCCGTCCAGGAGTTGATGGCCCGCGTGGGGTTGAACCCCGAGCACTACAACCGTTACCCGCATGAGTTCTCCGGCGGGCAACGTCAACGGATCGGCGTGGCGCGCGCGGTTGCCCTGAAGCCGAAGCTGATCGTCTGTGATGAGCCGGTATCCGCGCTGGACGTATCGATTCAGGCGCAGGTGATCAACCTGCTGGAGGAGATCCAGGACGAGCTGGACCTGTCCTACATCTTCGTCGCGCACGACCTGTCCGTGGTCCGTCACATCTCCGACCGGGTGGTGGTGATGTACCTGGGCAAGGTGATGGAGGTGGCTGACCGCGAGACGCTGTACGAGGTGCCGCAGCATCCCTACACGCAGGCACTGCTGTCCGCGGTGCCCATACCGGATCCTGCTCGCAAGAACGACCGCGAACGCATCCTGCTTACCGGTGATCTACCGAGTCCGCAGCATCCGCCGTCGGGATGCGTGTTCCGCACCCGCTGTTGGAAGGCACAGGACGTGTGTGCCATCGAAGAGCCACCGCTGGAGCAGGCGGACGACGGACGCGATCACCAGTTGGCGTGTTTCTTCCCTTCGATCACCCTCGACCGGCCCGCCGACGGAACGCCCTCCAGCCACCGACCCGCAGCAGGTCACGGGGCGACGCCGGCCTGATCGCACTGCCCGCTCAGCTGCACGGCATCGGTCGGCTCGCACGTAGGTGCGGGCCGACTGAGTGTGCGGTTGTAAGGTCGGCTGCGCTGCTCGCCCGATGCAGCGATCGCTGCCCACCTCAGGAAGTCTGATGGAAACCGCCGAGATCCGCCGCCGTTGGCTTGCCTACTTCCAGCACAACGGACACAGCGTCGTACCCAGCGCATCGCTGATCTACGACGATCCCAACCTGTTGTTCGTCAACGCGGGAATGGTGCCGTTCGTGCCGTACTTCCTGGGTCAGCGCGAGCCGGCCTGGGATCGGGCCACCAGTGTGCAGAAGTGCGTGCGGACCGGTGATATCGAAGAGGTCGGCAAGACCTCCCGGCATGGCACCTTCTTCCAGATGAATGGCAATTTCTCCTTCGGCGACTACTTCAAAGAGGGTGCGATCGACCTGGCCTGGGGACTGTTGACAACCAGCCAGGCGGACGGGGGATACGGCCTGGACGCCGATCGCCTGTGGCCGACGGTATTCACCGACGACGACGAGGCCTACGAGCTGTGGCGCGACCGGATCGGCATCCCAACCGAGCGCATCGTGCGACGCGACGCGAACGACAACTACTGGAGCATGGGTATTCCCGGCCCGGCCGGTCCCAGCTCGGAGATCTTCTACGACCGTGGCGAGCAGTACGGCGCTGACGGTGGACCGGCGGTCGATGAGGACCGCTTCATGGAGATCTGGAACCTGGTCTTCATGCAGGAGGAGCTGTCCGCCTTCCGCGGCAAGACCGACTTCGACGTCAGCGGGCCGCTACCGCGCAGGAACATCGATACCGGGATGGGCCTGGAGCGGATGGCCTCGGTGCTGCAGGGCAAGGACAACCTCTACGAGATCGACGAGGTCTACCCGGTCCTGGCCAAGGCGGCGGAGCTGACCGGTCGCACCTACGGTGCCAAGTCCGGGCATGCGGCGAACAGCTCCCACCCCGACGATGTCCACCTGCGGGTCGTGGCCGACCACATCCGATCCTCGCTGATGTTGATCGGTGATGGCGTCACGCCGGGTAACGAGGGGCGTGGGTATGTGCTGCGCCGGATGCTGCGGCGCGCCGTGCGGGCGATGCGTCTGCTGGGGTACCGTGACCATGCTCTACCGGAGCTGCTCCCGGTGAGCAGGGACCGGATGAAGGCCAGCTACCCCGAGCTCGATACCGACTTCGCGCGCATTGCCCAGATCGCCTACGCCGAGGAGGACGCCTTCCGCCGCACGTTGGATCAGGGCACCACAATCCTGGACACGGCTGTATCGAAGGTGAAGAAACAGCAGGGCGCAGGCGCCGGGGAACTGTCCGGCGCGTCGGCTTTCCAACTGCACGACACCTACGGCTTCCCGATCGACCTGACCCTGGAGATGGCGGGCGAGCAGGGCGTGGCCGTGGACGAGGCCGGATTCCGGTTCCTGATGCAGGAGCAGCGCGAGCGCGCCCGTGCAGACGCGAAGTCCAAGAAAGCCAGCCATGCCGACGTCGGCGTCTGGACCCAGCTGTTGTCGCTCGGCGCGACCGACTGGCAGGCCTACGAGCATCTGTCCTGCGACGCGTCGATCGTGGGTCTGGTCCGCGACGGTCAGCGTGAGCAGGAGCTGGAGCCGGGTACGACCGGTCAGGTGGTCCTGGACCGCACGACGTTCTACGCAGAATCCGGTGGTCAGATCGCCGACTCCGGGCAGATCGTCACGCCCGGTGGCACCCTGCAGGTGCTGGACGTGCAGCGTCCGGTCAAGGGGCTGGTCGTGCACACCGTGCGGGTCGGTGAGACCCCCGTGCAGGTCGGCGAACAGGTGCAGGCCAACGTCGACCCCGACTGGCGGATAGCCGCGTGTCAGGCGCACTCAGGCACGCACGTGATCCACGCCGCGCTGCGGCAGGTGCTCGGCCCGTCGGCGCTGCAGTCCGGTTCGTACAACAAACCGGGTTATCTACGACTGGACTTCGCGTGGGGATCGGCCCTGTCGCCCGAGACGCGCTCGGAGATCGAAGAGGTCGCGAACCTGGCAGTGCGTAGCGATCTGCCGGTCTCGGCGCAGTACATGACCTTGCCGCAGGCGCGGGACTGGGGCGCGCTGGCGCTGTTCGGTGAGTCCTACGACGAACAAGTGCGCGTGGTCGAGATCGGGGGACCGTGGTCGCGGGAGTTGTGCGGTGGAACCCACGTCGCGCATTCCTCGCAGGTCGGGGCGCTGACCCTGACCGGTGAATCGTCGGTCGGTTCCGGGGTCCGACGTGTCGAGGCCTTCGTCGGGATGGATGCTTTGCGCTACCTGGCCGGTGAGCGGGCGCTGGTCGCTGAGCTGTCGGGCCTGGTGAAGGTGCAACCCGGTGAATTACCGCAGCGTATTTCCGAGCTGCTGGCCCGGGTCAAGGACGCGGAGCGGGAAATTGCCAAGATGCGTCAGGCTGAGGTTCTCGCCGGCGCCGCGGACATCCTTGCGGGCGCCCAGGACGTCTTCGGCGTGCGCTACATCGGTCACGATGCCGGCGACCTCAGTGGCGAGGAGGTGCGCGCCCTGGTCCTGCAGTTGCGCGATCAACTCGCGGACGCCACACCGTCGGTGGTGGCCGTCACCGGGCTGAGCAAGAACCGGCCGGTGGTGGTGATCGCGACCAATGCCCTGGCCCGCGAATGGGGTATTCGAGCCGGTGATCTGGTCAAGGTCGCCGCAGGCGTGCTGGGCGGTGGTGGCGGTGGTAAGCCGGACCTGGCTCAGGGCGGCGGCAGCGACGCGTCCAAGACCGGGCAGGCTCTCGTCGGGGTCGAGCACGCGGTAGGTCAGGTCGTCACCGCTCGATGAGGCCAGGGGTCCGGCTCGGGGTCGACGTGGGTTCGGTGCGCGTCGGGGTGGCCCTGTGCGACCCGGATGCTCTGCTGGCGACCCCGCTGCGCACGGTGCCGCGCGATCCGAATGCGGTCAACGACACCTCGTCCATTGCGCAGGAAGCGCGGGAGCGCGGGGTCCTGGAGATCGTTGTCGGCCTGCCGCGCTCGATGGACGGCACCGAACGAGCCGCTGCTGCGACCGCCCGTGAATGGGCGGTCGCATTGGATGAGCGCACCCCTGGGGTGCCCGTTCGTCTGGTCGACGAACGACTCAGCACCGTCGACGCTCAGCGGGCGCTGCACGCGGCAGGGCGCACCGCCCGCAGTAGCCGCAGCGTGATCGACCAGCAGGCCGCGGCAGTGATTCTGCAGTCTGCCCTTGACGCAGAAAGACTTTCCGGTAACGCTCCCGGAGAAGTTGTCGGTGCCCGCAAGCCGCGGCACCGTTCTCGGCGTACCCCGTCGGGGCAAGAAAGGCTGCCATGAACAACTCCCATCTGGGGGATGCGATCTTCGGTGCGCCCGACGACGATGGCGCCACCACCGCACACCCGCGACGTCAGCCGCCGGTCGGAGACCCCGCCGACCCCACGTTGCCAATAGCCGTTCCGGCGAGGCCGGCCACCTCGCGACGCGAGATCCGTGAGCGTCCCCAGCCGCGTCCCTCCGGCAAAAAAAGCCCCGTGGCCGACGATGGTCGTAAATCCGCGATCCGTGGCTGCCTGGCCATGGTCATCGGCGTCGTGGTCATCGGGGCAGCACTGATCTTCGCGATCGGGGCGCTGGGTTCTTCGTGGCTTCCCTCATTCAGTTCCAACGCCGCCGGCGGCGACTACCAGGGCCCTGGTACCGGCACCGTGACCATCGTCATTCAGCCCGGTGACAGCGGCGCCGCCATCGGGCAGACACTGCAGCAGGCGGGCGTCGTGAAGTCCGCGTCGACCTTTACCGATCTGGCAGCCGGCAGTGCAGGTTTCGCCGCGTTGCAACCGGGCAGTTACCGGATGCGTAGCCAGATGAGCTCGGCGGGGGCCCTCGCCCTGCTGCTGCAACCGGGGACCAAGCTCGCTGGGGTCACCATTCCCGAGGGGTTGTGGGCCACTGAAATCTATGCGCGTCTGTCGAAGGCCACCAAGGTCCCGCTCGCCGACTACGCCAAGGTGTCCGCCGCGAGTCTGGGACTCCCGGTCGCAGCGGGCGGAAAAGTGGAGGGGTATCTCTTTCCCTCGACCTACAACTTCCCCAAGGGTGCCAGCGCACAGGTGCAGCTGAAAACCATGGTGACGCAGTTCAAGAAACAGACAGCCGCGTTGAACATCGCAGCTGACAGACTCGCCATGGTCACCACTGTCGCCTCCCTCGTCCAGGCCGAGGCCAGCCGCACCCAGGATGAGGGCAAGGTCGCCCGGGTGATCGACAACAGGTTGGCGGCCAAGATGCCGCTGCAGTTCGATTCGACGGTCAACTACGTGCTGAAGAGCCGCGGCACGGTCACCACCAGCGGCAAGGCGAGGGAGTCCGCCAGCCCCTACAACACGTACAAGCGCCCCGGCCTGCCGCCGGGTCCGATCGACAATCCCGGAGTAGCTGCGCTGAAGGCGGCATTGAACCCGACACCCGGCAGCTGGATCTATTTCGTCACAGTCGACCTGGCCACCGGTCAGACGGTCTTCTCCCCCACCGCCGCGCAGCATCAGGCTGCGGTCAAACAGTTCCAGACCTGGTGCGGCGCACATCCCGGCAAATGTTGAGTCGGCAGCGCGCTGCCGTCGTCGGCAGCCCGGTGGCGCACTCGTTGTCTCCGGTGCTGCACCGCGCCGCGTATGTGGCGCTCGGGCTTTCGCAGTGGACCTTCGAGCTGCACCGCCTGGAGCCCGAGGAGCTACCCGCATTCGTCGCAGGACTGAATGAGCAATGGCGTGGGCTGTCGGTGACGATGCCGCTGAAGGAAGCCGCACTGGCCCTGGCAGATGACGCTTCGGTGGTTGCCCGCCAGACGGGTGCCGCGAACACGCTTGTGCATCACGCTGACCGGTGGCAGGCCCACAACACCGACGTCGTCGGCATCTGTTCAGCACTCATGGATGCCGGTGTGCGGCGGGCAGCAGGCGGTTCGGCCGTCGTGCTGGGTTCGGGAGCGACCGCGCGATCGGCTCTCGCAGCACTGGAAGGGCTCGGAATCACCGATGTGACGTTGGCTGTGCGGGATCGTGCCCGAGACCAGACGTTGTGCCAGGCCGCGGATATGGGAATCACGGCGACGGTGATCTCCCTTGCTGATGCGCCCGCAGCGATGGTGTCCGCAGCTGTCGTGGTCAGCACGCTGCCTGCCGGTGCCGCCGATCCGGTCGCCGCCGCGATGAAGGACCTGAGCGATGATCGGGGGTGCCCACCGGGCGTGCTGCTGGATGTGGTCTACGCGGGGGGGCCCACCCCACTGGGTCTGGCGGCGCAGCGGGTCGGCTTCTGCGTAGTACCGGGGATCGAGATGCTTATTCACCAAGGCGCCGAGCAGGTACGACTGATGACGGGTCTGCCGGCGCCGTTGGCTGCGATGCAGACAGCCGGACGGGCTGCGCAGGGCACACCCGCCTCGTGACAAACTTCGGACCATGTTGCGTTGGCTGACCGCCGGGGAATCCCACGGCCCGTCCCTCACCGCGGTGATCGAGGGACTTCCCGCCGGAATCCCGGTCACCGCCTCGGATCTGGTAGGCGCTCTGGCGCGCCGCCGGCTCGGGTACGGGCGTGGGGCACGGATGAAATTCGAACAGGATCAGGTGCAGTTCACCGGTGGTGTGCGGCACGGTCTGACGATGGGCTCGCCGGTGGCGATCCTCATTGCGAACACCGAATGGCCCAAGTGGCAGACGGTAATGAGCCCGGACCCGGTCGACGACGCCGCGCTCGCGGATGCCGACGATGTGGGTGCGCCGAAGGAGCTGGCCCGAAACAAGCCGCTGACCCGGCCTCGTCCCGGCCACGCCGATCTGGTCGGTATGCAGAAGTACGGGTTCGACGACGCCCGTCCGGTGCTCGAACGCGCCTCGGCGCGCGAGACCGCCGCGAGGGTCGCTCTCGGCGAGGTCGCGGCTCGTTTTCTGCAGTCGGCCTACGGAATCCGGTTGGTATCGCACACCGTTGCCATCGGTAGCGCGGCCGTCGCACAGGACGCGCCCCTGCCCGGGCCGGATGATGTCGATGCGCTCGATGCTGATCCGGTACGCACCCTGGATGCGGTGGGCTCAGCGGCGATGGTCGCTGCGGTTGACGCGGCCCGCGCCGAGGGGGACACGCTCGGCGGGGTGGTCGAGGTCATCGCCTATGACGTTCCGCCCGGGTTGGGATCGCACGTGCACTGGGACCGCAGGCTTGATTCCCGGCTGGCGGCTGCGTTGATGGGAATCCAAGCCATCAAGGGTGTGGAGATCGGGGACGGGTTCCGTACCGCGGCGCGCCCCGGGTCACAGGCGCACGACGAGATCGTGCGGGAGGACGGAATCGTCCGCCGCACGACGGGCCGCGCCGGTGGTACCGAAGGCGGCATGTCGACCGGAGAGATGCTGCGGGTGCGGGCCGCGATGAAGCCGATCTCCACGGTTCCCAGGGCGTTGCAGACCATCGACACCACGACGGGGGAAGCAGCCACCGCAATCCACCAGCGTTCCGATGTCTGCGCTGTGCCTGCGGCCGGCGTGGTCGCGGAGGCAATGGTGGCCCTGGTGCTGGCGGAGGCATGCCTGGAGAAATTCGGCGGCGACAGCCTGCAGGAGACCTCCCGGAACCACCGCGGCTATCTGAACTCGATCCCCGAGCAGTTGCGCACATGGTGACGCTCGTGCTGATCGGCCCGCCAGGCGCCGGTAAGAGCACCGTCGGCGCGCTGGTCGCTCAGCGTCTCGCAGCCCCGTTCGTGGATACCGATCAGCTCATCGAGGACGAGACGGGTCTGAGTATTTCCGACATTTTCCTCGAGCAGGGTGAACCGGCCTTTCGCGCGCTGGAGGCGCAGGCAGTTGCCCGCGGCGTTCTCGGCGACGGCGTGGTGGCGCTCGGCGGTGGAGCGGCGATGCACCCCGACACGGCAGGTCTGCTGCGCGACCTGCCGGTGGTCTTCCTGGACGTGACGATCAGGGACGCCGCCGGACGGGTCGGATTCGATGGGTCCCGGCCGCTGCTGGCGGTCAATCCGCGGGCGGCCTGGACGCGGATGATGACCGCGCGCAGACCGACCTACGAGGCGCTCGCGACATGGCGGGTGGACACCGGTGGACGCTCCCCGGACAGCATCGCCGACGAGGTCGTGGCGCTGTTGCACGACGATGAGCCTCGTTGAACGCCACCACGATCACCGTCGGGACGGCATACGACGTGGTGATCGGCAACGGCGTCCTGCAGCAGCTGCCGCAGGTCGTGCCGGCAGCCGCGACCCGGGTGCTGCTGGTACATGCACCGGTTCTCGCCGAGCGCGCCGAACAGCTCGCAGAGGCGCTCAGGGCTGCGGGTCGACGGGTCCTGGTGCAGCAGCTTCCGGATGCCGAGCACGCCAAAACGGTCGATGTCATGACGCGGCTCTGGTCGGTTCTGGGCGAAGCCGGTTTCACCCGATCAGATGTGATCGTCGCGCTCGGTGGGGGAGCGACCACCGACCTGGGCGGGTTCGTCGCCGCGAGCTGGCTGCGTGGTGTCGGGGTGATCCAGCTGCCCTCGACAGTGCTGGGAATGGTGGACGCAGCGGTCGGCGGTAAGACCGGTATCAACACCCCCGAGGGCAAGAACCTCGTCGGTGCTTTCCACGAGCCGCTCGCCGTGCTCGCCGATCTCGATCTGCTGGACACCCTGCCGGCGCCGGACCTGGCCGCGGGCCTCGCCGAGGTCGCAAAGTGCGGTTTCATCGCCGATCCACAGATCCTGGAGCTGATCCGCGTCGACCCAGGTGCGGCCTGCGACCCTCGCGGGGACGTGCTCCCGGAGCTCATCCACCGGGCCGTTGCGGTCAAGGCGCGGGTCGTGGCCGCCGATCTGCGGGAGTCCTCCCTGCGCGAGATCCTCAACTATGGGCACACCTTCGCCCACGCCATCGAACAGGTCGAGCACTACACCTGGCGGCATGGCGACGCGGTGTCGGTCGGGATGGTCTACGTCGCTGAACTGTCCCGGCGGGCCGGGTTGATCGACGCAGGGTTGGTGGCGGCCCATCGCGAGATCCTGACTTCGCTGGGTCTGCCGATCAGCTATCGCGGCGGGCGCTTCGAGGAACTGCTGGCGGCGATGCGCCGTGACAAGAAGACGCGCGGCGATCTGCTGCGCTTCGTGGCGTTGACCGGCATCGCGCAGGTCACCCGACTGCAGGGCCCGTCCGATGCGGACCTGCGGGCGGCGTACGACGCCGTCAGCGCGGAACGCTGATTCGGGCGCCGGCAACTGCGGCCGGTAGACTCGACCGTCGCTCCCCTGCGGTAGCGACTACCTGACGACCTGAAGGATGACGAGCACGTGGCGAGCACGAATGAACTGAAGAACGGCATGGTCCTGTCGATCGACCGGCAGCTGTGGGCAGTGGTGGAGTTCCAGCACGTCAAACCCGGCAAGGGCCCGGCCTTCGTGCGGACGAAACTGAAGAACGTGCTCTCCGGCAAGGTCGTGGACCGCACCTTCAATGCGGGCATCAAGATCGAGACCGCAACAGTGGACCGCAGCGACATGGAGTACCTGTACAAGGACGGCGCGGACTACGTCTTCATGGACGTCAAGAACTACGACCAGATGACCATCCCGGCAGAGACGGTGGGTTCTGCTGCCGACTTCCTGCTGGAGAACATGCAGGCCATCGTCGCGACCCACGACGGCGCCGTGCTCTATATCGAGCTGCCGACCTCGGTGGTACTGGAGATCGCGCACACCGAGCCTGGTCTGCAGGGTGACCGCTCCACCGGTGGTACCAAGCCCGCGACCCTGGAGACCGGTGTTGAGATCGCTGTACCGCTCTTCCTGGAGGCCGGCACCAAGGTGAAGGTCGACACTCGCGACGGCTCGTACCTCGGCCGCGTGAGCTGACCGGAGCATGGGCGCACGCACGAAAGCTCGCAAGCGCGCAGTCGACCTGCTCTTCGAGGCCGAGCAGCGCGGCGTCAACGCCGTGACGTTGCTGGACGCACGGGTCCTGGAGCCCGTGACGCCGGCTCCGCTGCCGGAATACACGGCAGTGCTGGTTCGCGGTGTCGTGGAGCACTGGTCGGTGATCAACGAGACCATCGAGACCTACAGCCGGGGCTGGCCGATGGAGCGGATGCCGGCGGTGGATCGTGCTCTGTTGCGGCTCGCCGTATGGGAACTGTCCTACAACGACGACGTGCCGGAGAAGGTCGCCATCGCGGAGGCCACCCACCTTGCCGCTCAGCTGTCCACTGATGAATCTCCTAAGTTTATGAGCGGTTTGCTCTCTCAGGTCGCGAGCATCCGGCACACTCTGAGCTGAAGCATCGTGTAACGCCAACAGCTGGAGTCCGAGTGCCCCTTCGCGGTGTGTTGTCCTCGCTGCTGACCGCAGCCATCGTCGCCGGCTCCGGCCAGTTGACCGCCGCGGCCGCTGCTCCCATCCCGCCGGCTTCGCATGACGTCCAAGTGACGGCTGCTACAACGTCTCCGACGCGCTCGGTGTCCTATGGAGGGGTATCGCTGCGGGTACCCCTCTCGTGGCGCGTCATCGACCTGGACAGGACGCCGAGCGCGTGCGTACGCCTGGACGTGTCGACGGTCTACCTCGGCGCAGCCGCAGCTCAACAGGACTGTCCAGCCCATCTGGTCGGACGAGCGGACACGGTGTGGTTGGCTCCTGCAGCCGCCCGAACCGCCCGCGTCAACGGCCGGATCGGCGCGGTACGGGCCGACATCGCCGCTGACCCGTCATCGGGGTCGCAGATCGCAGCTGTCGCCGACCGCGACGTGGTCGTCCAGGCAACCTGGGGTTCGTCGCGAACCGCAGTGGATCAGGTGCTGGCAACAATGGCTGCCACGACCGGGTCGGTGGCCCCAGCCG